>DAORHS010000163.1:0-8484 GCA_035438165.1 Prosthecobacter sp. | reverse complement strand
GAATTCGGCCCAACCCGCTTTTTCTCGTCGTAGGTTTTTGACCACCAGCGCAGCCGCACTGGGTTTTCCCACCATCATTCCCGCCACGGCACTCGGCAAAGGCGGCCGTCCGGCGCCCTCGGAACGCATCACCGTCGGTGCCATCGGCTGGGGCACCATCGCGGGTGACTGGACGCCTTCGTTCTTGAACAACGACAAGTGCCAGGTCGTCGCCGTGGCTGATCCGATGAAGGAATACGGACACTACGGCTACGATGGCAAGGAAACCGGCGGTCGTGAAGCCGGAAAGAAAATCATCGACACGCACTACTCGCAGTCCGCCAACAAACCGGTCAAAGCCTGCGCCAGCTATGCGGACTTCCGCGAGATGATGGAGAAGGAAGACCTCGATGCCGTGCAGGTTTCCACGCCTGATCACTGGCACGCCTACATGGCCATCTACGCCGCCCGCAAAGGCAAGCATATCTACGGTCAGAAGCCGCTCGCACTGACCGTCGCAGAAGGCCGTCTCATGAGCGATGAAGTCGCCAAAGCGGGCGTGACCTGGCAGACCGGCAGCCAGCAGCGCAGCGACCAGTACTTCCGCCTCGCCTGTGAAATGACGCAGAACGGCCGCATCGGCAAACTCAAGCGCGTGCGCGTCGGCTTGCCCGGCGGCCACAGCAACTGGAATGGCATGGCAGATCAGATCAATCCTGCACCGCTGCCTGCTGACTTCGATTACGAGATGTGGCTCGGCCCGGCGGAGCAGATGGACTACCGCCCCGCCTTGCTGCCGCTGAACTGGCGTCACAATTTCAATTTCTCAGGCGGCATGATCACCGACTTCGGTGCACATCACATCGACATCGCCCAGTGGGGCATGGGCACCCAGCTCACCGGCCCCGTCGAACTGCGCAACATCAGCGGCACGATGGACCGCACGGCGCTCTACAACACCGCCACCGCGTTCTCCTTTGAGTGCGTGTATGAAAATGGCGTCGTCATGCACGTCGCCAGCCCGGATCACAAACTCATGCCCGAAGTCGAGGCCGTGCTGGCCACCCCGAACGCGAAAAAGCCATTCGACCACGTCGGCGTCATGTTTGAAGGCGACGACGGCAAATGGATCTATGTGAACCGTGGTAAGATCACCGCCAGCAGCCCTGAAATCCTGCGCGAGAAGACCCGCCCGGAAGAAATCCATCTCTACGAAAGCAAGGACCACACGGACAACTTCCTCACCCACATCTACGACGGCAAGCCCACCGCCACTCCCGTCGAAGTGTCGCACCGCAGCATCACCATCGCCCACCTTGCCAACATCGCCCTGCGCACCGACAGCACCGGCTTGAAGTGGGATCCGAAGACCGAGACCATCGCCGGCAACGCCGCGGCCTCGAAGCTGCTCTCCAAAGAATGGCGCAAGCCCTGGGAGCTTTGATCCGGCGCTTTCATTCTCCCTCCTCCAACGTCTCCGCATGTCGAAACGCCTCTTGTCAAAGAACTGGCGCGTGATCGTTCCCATCGCCGTCCTGGCTGTGGGGGTGGTTTCCTCGGCGTGGGCGCCAGCACAGGACACGATCAAAATCGGCCCGCTCAAACCTTTGGAGACGTTGCCGTCACTGGGTCCACCAAAAAGCATGCCACCCAAGGCGGAAGCCCCGGCTGCTACGCCCGAGGTTGCCTCCCCGGCTCCAGCACCGCCGCCGCTGCCAACGAACAAATCGCTCATCATCACCGGGCCGGTGGCGCAGGCCTATCTTTACGTCGAGCCCTATCAGACGCGGTTTGAGGTGCTGTTCGACGCCGCCACCATGCTGGCCTGGCTTGCTGCGGACGAGCCCGCACCGGATGTGCTTACTGCGGAACTGCAGGAGAAACTGGCGGAGAAAG
This sequence comes from Prosthecobacter sp., assembly GCA_035438165.1. GTDB lineage: Bacteria > Verrucomicrobiota > Verrucomicrobiia > Verrucomicrobiales > Verrucomicrobiaceae > Prosthecobacter. The sequence continues at coordinate 6,609 of DAORHS010000163.1, read as the reverse complement.
CAGCGTCGCGTGCCGCCGACTGGTGCGCTCTCAGTGCGGCCGACGAGGCATTGCCCGTGCCTCAGCCGACGGTCGCCGTGATCAAGGGGCTGCCCGGGAACACGCTGCCGATGAAGGAGGGCGAGGCGGTGGCGTTGAATCAGGCGATGTTCGGCTTCATGTGGGAGTTTGCCACTCCGCCGGGTCCTGAAGAATTGAGTGTCACCTGGAAGGGCTGGTTCAAAGACACCACCAAGCTACCGATACGAGTCTTCTTCGGCCCCTTGAGCGAAGCCGGGGAGATTCACTCCGCCGTCAAAACCTACCGCTGGCGCAATCAGGGCCGCCTGCCGCGTCCCGCGCCCCTTGCGGCGGTGCCGCAGTTTGAAGTGCCGCAGCCGTTTCGTCTCCCGCTCGGCGGCATTCTGTGGCTGCTGGGAGGTCTGGTGTTCTACACCTTTCTCAAGGTCAAGGACCACAAGCTTCCCGGCGGCAGCATGCCCTACGTCGCCGTCTGGCTTCTGGGGGCCGTGCTCATGAGCCAGTTGCTCGTCATTCCGATCCGGTCTGGCACTGGCGTGCCCGAGGTCACCCAGGTCGAAGACGCACAACAGATCGTCACGCCGCTGCTGAGAAATGTTTACCGCGCCTTTGACCACCACATCGAGTCCGATGTCTATGACGTGCTCGCCCGCAGTGTTGATGGCGAGTTGCTGCGCAAGCTTTATCTCGAAACCATCCAGGCGCTCACGCTCGACGGCCGTGAGGGCACCCGCGTCACCATCGCGGAGTTCTCAGCCACCGTGGACAAGGTGGAGCCCGATCCGAAAGGCGCAGGCTTCCTGGCCGACTGCAACTGGATGGCCCGCGGCATCGTCGGCCACTGGGGCCACAGCCATCCGCGCGTGAACATCTACAACGCCCGCGTCACCATCACGCCTCACAACGGCGAATGGAAACTCACCGGCCTGGAGGTGCAGGAAGTGCGGCGTTTGTAGAGCCGGGCTTATTTGATCGCGACGGCGGCGATGATCCCGATGAGCACGATGATGAGAATCGCCAGCAGAAGCAGCGCGACAATCGATGTCTTCCGTTTCACATGAGGAGTCGCGGCAATGATTTCCTTGTACTCGGGCGTCATCACAAACTTCCCCTGTTTCCCAAGCACTTTCGCCAGGATGTAGGCATTGATGAGTGTGCCCAGAGGAAAGGCGAACAGGCCGAGGCAGGAAAAAACCACCGTGGGGATGCGCGCCCAGCCTTGCAGGCTGGTCAGACCATAACCCACCACGCCCTGGCCGATACCAACCGCCAGCAACAATCCTCCCAGGAGCAGCGGAGACATATCCCCCCGGTCCAGATTGCTGCCCGACAGCCCGGCGATGGACAGAAGGACCAGCACAAAAGCACCCAGATAATACAAGGTGCCCACGGACTTGATTGTCGCCTCCGTGTTGATGTGCAGTCTGCGGTCGATCTCCGCCTGAGAGGTGACTTGAAGAACCTGGGACTGCGGGGCGGCGTAGGGATTGAACTCCATGGCGTACGGCTCTCATCCGGGCTGGAAACTGTCAATTCGCATCTTCCCTCCCGACACATCTGATTCATCAACTGCGTATGACTCAGACCATGCGCCGCCTTCTGTTCCTCCTCGCCGTCCCAGCCCTCGCCGCCGACCTGCCGCCTGACAAAGGCAACACCATTCCCGAAAGCGGCAAACGCCCCGTCGTCGTTACTTCGGACATTCGTCATTCGTCATTCGTCATTCCCAAGCACGATCTCCCCGACGGTTACACACTCGAACTCGCCGCCGCCGCGCCGCTCGTCACGCATCCCATCATGGGTTGTCTCGATGACAAAGGTCGTCTCTTCGTCGGCGATGGTGTGGGCGTGAACTGGAACAAGAAACAGCTCGAAGAGAATCCGCCCAATCGTGTCCTCATGCTCGAAGACACCGACAACGACGGCACCTTCGACAAGAGCACCGTCTTCGCCGACAAGATGACCTTCCCGCAGGGCGCGTGCTGGTTGAATGGCTCGCTCTACGTCTGCTCGCCTCCCGGTTTGTGGAAGCTCACCGACACCGACAACGACGGCGTCGCCGACCAGCGTGAGATGATCGTCGGTGGCTTCGAATACACCGGCAACGCCGCCGATGTTCACGGCCCCTTCTTGCATCCCAACGGTCGCCTCTACTGGTGCCACGGTCGCAAAGGCCACGACGTGAAGCAGAAAGACGGCACACCCGTCGATGCCTCGCTCGCCTGCGGCATTTGGAGCTGCAAACCCGATGGCAGCGACGTCGCCTGGCACTCCCTCGGCTGCGGTGACAATCCCGTCGAAGTCGATTTCACCCGCAGCGGCGACATCATCGGCGTCCAGAACCTCTACTACTCGCAGCCCCGCGGCGACACCATCGTCCACTGGCTCTACGGCGGCGTCTATGAGCGCCCTGACCAGCTCAAAGCCATCGCCCATCTGCCGCGCACCCTCGAAACCATGCCCGTCATGTACAACTTCGGCCACGTCGCCGTGAGTGGCTGCTGCTTCTGGAAAAGCTATCCAACAGCGAACAGCGAACAGCGAACCGAGAACTTCATGGTCACCCACTTCAACACCCAGCGCCTCGTCCGCATGGAGCTCACGCCCAGCGGCAGCACCTACAAGGCCGTCGAAAACGAGTTCCTCAAACTCCACAACCCCGACATCCACCTCACCGACGTGATGGAAGACCCACGCGACGGCTCCCTCCTCCTCATCGACACCGGCGGCTGGTTCCGCATCGGCTGCCCCAGTTCCCTGATGGCGAAGTCCGATCTCCTTGGCGCTGTGTATCGCATCAAGCCAACCAAGCCTCAGGCTCCGCCGCTGGCAGCGAAGCGTTCATCGAAGTCATCGTGGGAGTTGGAAAATGCGGAGGAAGTGGCCGCTCAGCTTGGAAGTGCAGACCCTGGTGCTGTGCGGGCTGCGTTGGAATGGGTGGCCGCTAATCGATCACTCAAGAGCGGCATCAACAACGCTCTCGTGACGCTTCTTGACTGTGAACTCGATCCTTCAAACGAGCACCAGCTTCTCCATGCCCTGCTAAACGTGCCGCCGCCATTCATGAGCATTGCGGGAAATGATTTGAATGGCAGGCGTATGTTGCTCGTTGACGCGTCGCGCAGACCTGAATCTCGAGCTTTTGCCAATACCGTCGAGCAGGTGCTTCAGCGCTTCGACCCGGCCAAATCACCGAAGCTTGGGCCGGCAATACGCCGTTCTTTGACTGTCATGCCAAACGGGGGTGAAATTGCCTCGGCTGCTTTTGAAGCATGGCTCAAGAATGACTCGATTTCTGCTGCGAAGCTCGACTTCATTTCTCAAGTGCTTGCTGAAAAAGTCGCGGCGAATGCGGCTCAGAAGCTTGTCACCAGCATGCTCGGACACGACTCAGTCGAAGTCCGCACAGCCGCATTGACCATCCTCGCCTCCCAAACCACCGGCACCACCAACGACACCTGGTTCCCCGCGCTCGATAAACTCCTCGCCGACGCGCCCACTCCACTCGTTCTCGACGCCATCAAGAAACTCAAGTCCCCGCACTTCGACGCCGCGCTTCAAGCCATCGCGAATGACACGAAACGCCCGCTCGCCATCCGCTTAAAGGCGCTTGATTCTGCGAAGTCGGTCAAACTGACCGGAGAAACCTTCGACATGGTCAAAAACGTCCTCGCCGATGCTGGATCATCCTCCGCCGCGAAAATTCAGGCCGCAGGCATGCTTGCCGCAGCGCCGATGACGAAGGAGCAGATGCCGCAAATCGCCCCGCTGTTTGCCACTGTCGGCCCCGTCGAGCTCAAAACGCTGCTGCCACTGCTCAAACGCCACAAAGACGCCGAGATCGCCAAGACACTCGCCCACGAGATCGCGAAGAATCCGACCATCGCCAGTCAGCAGGAAAGTTTGTACCGCACCGCGCTCGCCGACCTGCCGCCGGAGATCTTTGAGACGATCATTCTCCCGGCTTACAACACTGCCGCAGCCGCCACCGAGGCCAAGAAGCGCCAGCTCGGCCCGTTGTCGGACAAAGTCATCGCCAGCGGCAACGCCGCGAAAGGGGAACAACACTTCAAGGCCGGCAAAGGCACATGCATCGCCTGTCACAAGATCGGCGATGTTGGACGCCCCATCGGCCCCGATCTCTCCCACATCGGCGCGATCCGCACCGAGCGCGACCTGCTCGAAAGCATCCTTTTCCCCTCCAACACACTTGCCCGTGACTACGAGGCCCACGTCATCGAAACCAGCGACGGCCAGCAGACTCTCGGCGTGATCAAATCCCACACGGCGGAAGGCCTGCTCGTTGCGGACATCGCCGGTCAGGAGAAAACCATCGCCCACCAAACCATCACCGGCGATACGACGCTGACGGCCAGCCTCATGCCTCTCGGCCTCGATCAAACCATGCCGGAGCCGGAGCTTCTCGATCTCGTCGCCTGGCTCAGAAGTCTGAAGTGATGAGTTAGGTGTTAAGAGTTATGAGCAGAAGATCCGAACTCATAACATCTAACTCGTAACCCTTTCGAACCGCTATTCCCCCAGCAGCATCTCCTTGGCCGCCTGGAGATGCTTGAGCTGCTCGGGCGGCAGTTCCGGATACTTCAGCTTCATGCTCTTCATCTCCGCCAGAATCGCGGCGCTGACGATGAGGCGCATGTTCTTTTTGTCGTCGGCGGGCACGACATACCACGGGCACTCTTCCGTCGCGGTGACGCGGATGGCGTCTTCGTAGGCGGCCATGTAGTCCTTCCAGTGGGCGCGTTCGGCCACATCGCCTTCCTCGAACTTCCAGTTTTTGCTCGGCGTGTTGATCCTGTCGAGGAAGCGCTTCTTCTGCTCCGCTTTGGACACGTTGAGGAAAAACTTGAGGATGAGGATGCCGTTGCGATGGCAGTAGGACTCGAAGTTGCGGATGTCCTTGAGGCGGTCGGCGAACAGTTTGTCGATGTTTTTCGTCGTTGCGGCGGGCAGGCGCTGGATTTTGGTCACGATCTCGGGATGCACCCGGCAGACGAGCACCTCCTCATAGTAGCTGCGGTTGAAAATGCCAATGCGGCCACGGGGCGGCATCACGCGCGTCGTCCGCCAGAGGAAGTCACGGTCGAGCTCGGCGCTTGTCGGCCGCTTGAATGCATGACTCTCGACGCCCTGCGTGTTCACGCCGCTCATCACATGCTTGATCGTGCTGTCCTTCCCGGCGGCATCCATCGCCTGAAACACCAGCAGCAGCGCCTGGCGGTCCTGCGCATACATCTTCTGCTGCAGGTCATCGATTTCCGTGCGGAACTCGGCGATGAGCGACTCGTAGTGCGCGTCGTCCTTGTAGAGGTCCCTAACCTTCGTCTTCGCCTTCTTGATGCGAAACGGTTTGCCATCGGGCACGCGGAAGTCGTCGAGGTCGAGCTTGAGTTTCATGAGGTAAAATCAGAACATGACAGGATTAACAGCAATGAGCGTCGATGAACAGAACGAACTGCAAGAAGGCGGCCACGCCATGAGTTTTGTCGGCTCCATGTTCGCAGAAGCCATCGCAAAAAGAAGCTCGGCAGGAGCGCACGCGTCCCGCGTGCAGCAATCCGCGTCTCGCGGATTGCCGGTCTGTCACGAGTCTGGCTCCACCGTGAACGAGTCAGTAGGGAGGGAGTCAAGAGACGGATTTTGGCGAGACGCCAAAATCAGCACGCGAGACGCGTGCGCTCCACTCGTGCTTTTGTTGGCGTCGCTCTCATTTGGTGCGGCGTGGGCGCAGGTGGGTGGTGATTTGTCGGACCTGGAGGCGGGTTTGGTGGCGAAGTGGGATGGGGTGATGCCGTTGGATTCCGACAAGCCGCTGAAGCTGCCTGACACGGCGGACGGAGCGAAGCTGGGAGACTTTGCAGTATCGTTCATGCTCCGGTTGGAGGGTTATCCGAAGGGTGATCATCCCACGGAACTGCTCTGGCTGGCTGTCGATGAAACCTATATTCTGCGCTTTGAGGTTCCGCCAGAGCGTGGGCTGTTGTTCCGACGCGAATGGAGCGACACGATCATTCCAGCTCCCGAACTGAATGCAGCGAAGACCTGGCAGCATGTCGTGGTGAACATCAAACGTGACGCGAGACAATCGTTGTCGGGCCTGTGGGCCCATGGAGTCGAGGTGCAGTCATGGAAGGAGCCGCCCGGAGCCATTGAACTGAAAAAAGCGGAGTTTTTGTTGCCGGGAGTTCTCAAGCGCGGCCAGATCGCCAATCTCCGCCTCTACAATCGCGCTTTGACCCGTCCGGAGATTCTCGAACTCGCCGCCATGCCGCCGATGGCGGGTTTGAAGCCGAAGTTGGAGCCTTTTCCAGGTTCGATGAAGCTCATGACGGAAGAAGTCATCGCCGTGCTCGGCGGCACGGAGGCTGTGGCTGTGATGGAAGCCGGGACGATGGAGGCACTGCTCATGACGCAGTTTCCTGGCAGCCGCGTGAAGGTGCGGAATCTGGCGTGGGAAGCGGACACGGTGTTTCGCCAGGATCGTCCGATGAACTTTGGCGGCTTGAAGCAGCAGCTTGAGCGTTCAGGTGCCACGGCGGCGGTGCTGATGTTTGGGCGGCAGGAATGCCT
>DAORHS010000162.1:0-8509 GCA_035438165.1 Prosthecobacter sp. | reverse complement strand
AAGAGCGACAGCAGCATCTGGGATCGCGCCTGTGAGGCTCGGCTGTGGATGAATCTCTGCCTGCACCAGCCGGCGCAGGCCATCCGGGAGATTCGTTCGCTCGTTCAGAATCATTACTCGGACCGGGCCGTCACCGCTGCTGCGAAGGACACGGCTCATGTGTGCGGCATCGCGCTCGGTTTGATCAAAGGTCCCTGGAAGGATCAGGTGGGCGCGGGAGAAGCCGTGCTGCTGGAGAGCGAGCTGCTGGCATCGCTCAAAGGCGAGCTGCAGTCTGAGTGCGCGAAAGCCCGCGATCATGTGACCGGGGAATACGGGAAACTGAAGTCTGCCGAGGATGCTGCGCGCAACAAGGTGATGACCGAGGTCACGGAGAAACGAAACGCCGAAGTCGCGCGCATGGCCGAGCGCCAGACTGCGATCAGCAAGGAAGTGGCCGTGCTGGATGCCGATCTTCAGAGCCTGCAGGCCACCGTGAACGCGGCAGATCAGAACTATCGCATCCAGGCCACCGGCTTCATGCAGCAGCGGCAGATGAACGCCGCACAACTCGCGCCGCTGAACGCGAGATTGCAGCAGATCACCGCCTGCATGGCGCAGGATCAGGTGAACATGGCGGCATCGCAGCAGCAGATCCCCGAGAGTCCGACCATGAAGCCAGGCATGCGGCCCGGCATGGGCAATGCGCAGGTCATTCTCGCCGAAATTCAGCAGCATCAGATCGAGATTCAGCAGATCCGCCAGCAGATGGTCGTCATTCAGAATCAGGACGCGCAAATGGCCGCGCAGGTCGTGAATCTGCAGAATCAGTTCAACCGTGAGGCTGGCACTGCGCAGGCCGGTCTGAACACCAAGCTGCAGCAACGGGAGAGACTGGCGGGCGAGTTTGAAACGCTCGACCGTCAGCGCACCGCCCCGTTTGATCCCAACGCATTCACCACGCCGGAGATCGATGACCTCGTGCGTCGTGAGCATTCGCTTAAAACCTACAGCGATCTGCCGCTGGAGCCTCGTCGTGAGGAATTGCTCGATCTGTTTGACTGCGGAGCCGCTAAAGAGCCGAAGCGTCCCGCAAACAGCGTGAAGCCTGTCTCGATTACCGAACCGGTATTCACGGTGAAAGGTCCTGCTTCGGTGTCCGCCTCGGCTCCAGGCGTCATGCGTGCCCTGCCTGCCGTGACACCGATCGCGCCGGCACCCGTCATCAAAACCCCACAGGCCTCGACGATGCCTCAGAGTTCCGGCACATCATCGGCCAAAACGCTGCCTGCCGCCGCCACTGCGGTGAAGCCACCGCCGAATGCCGGCGATCCGGCGGAAGTCGTCGTCACGAACAATCACACGGGTGCGGTGCGCATCTTTGGTCTCGCGCCCGGAGCGGACAACGAGCAGTTCGTGCGCTCGCTGCAATCCGGCGAGGAGGCGATGGTTCCTGCGGCCATCGGTCAGACGTTGATCATGCGCGCCACCACGGGAGGCCGTGAGCTGCAACGCCACAAGGTCGGCAAGAAGCTCGAGGTGCTGAAGATCGGCGGTTCGCCGCAATGAGACGGCCGGCGGATCATTTGAACTCCGGATAGAACGGGTTGCGCGACTTTTCTTCCCCCACGGTGGTCATCGGTCCGTGGCCGGGGCAGATCACGGTGTTGCCGGGCAGGGTGAAGATTTCTTTGCGGTTCGTTGCCAGCGCATCGGCATATGAGACCAGGCCGCCGCCCATGCTGGAGGCGAACAGGGCGTCGCCGACCATGGCGACGGGGCGTTCGAGACCGCTGACCACGTACGTGACTCCTCCCTTGGTGTGGCCCCACGTGCTGCGCGGTTCGATCTTCAGGCCGCCGCTCTCCCAGCACTCGGTGTCCTCGATGCGGAAGGTCTTCGCCCCTGGACAGGATTCGCGCTCGTTGACGAACGTGGCCACGGCACCGTTGGCGGACAGTTTTTCCAGGTCCATGATGTGATCAGGATGGGCGTGGGTGATGAAGATCAGGCTGAGGTTGAGGCCGTTCGTCTCGATAAACTCGATCATCGGGGACGCATCAGCGCCTGTGTCGAAGGCCACGGCGTTTTTCGTCTGCTCGTCCCACACGAGGTAGGCGTTCACCGTCATGTCATTCCAGGGCGTGTTGAACTGAGCCAGACCGGGCACGTCTGCCTTGAGCGGCCGCCAGGCGTTCTGCGCCAGCGTGAGCAGCGAAGGCCCGTGCAAGTTGAGATGTGGCGCCAGTTTGAGCAGCAATCCGAAATCCGCATTTCCAGAGCGTGCGCCCACGATTTCGTCGGTGGTGAGTCCCGACTGGGCGGCAAGGCGGGAGTCGCTGAGCATGAGGCCTCGCTGGGCCTTGGCGAGAACGTCATTGAATTGATCTTCGAGAGGAATCAGCATGGCGGGCGATTCAAGGTGCTCTGAACGCGAAGCGCTCAGGCGTGCCGACCTTTGAAGGTCAGTTCGGCGATGCCGCTCTTGTCGAGGCCGCCGAGGCCAAGCGTGACCATTTTGTCATACTGAGCCTTGGTGGCGTCGTTGAGCGGCAGGTTCAGGCCGACGGTCTTCGCCACATCGGCGGCGATGCCGCTGTCCTTCGCGGCGTGTTCGGCGGAGAACCAGCAGTCGTGCTCGCGGGCGACCATGTCGGCGCTGTCGGTTTCCAGCACGCGGGAGTTGGCTCCGGTCTGGCTGAATACTTCGCGGATCATGTTCAAATCGTGACCAAGAGCCGAGGCAAGTCCCAAGCCTTCAGCCAGACCGGCGGTGTTGATGTTCATGACCATGTTCACCAGCGCCTTCACCTCGGCCGCACGGCCCGGACCGCCGACAAAGCGGCGGTTCACGCTCATCTGCTCGATCATCGGCTGCACCTGATGGTAGATCGCTTCATCACCGGCAAGCATGAGGTAGAGCTTGCCTTCACGTGCGTGGCTGATGCTGGAGGCCATGCAGGCTTCCAGGCTGTGCGCGCCAGCCTTTTCAGCGGCGGCATAAACCTCGCGATGGATCGCAGGCGAGAGGGTGGCGCAGTTGATGAAAATTTTGCCCTTCGCGTTGGCGAGCAGGTTGTCGCCGCCGCCAAAGAAAATCGTGCGCATGGCGGCGTCGTTGGTCACGACGGTGAAGATGACATCCGCGGCCTCGGTGACATCGGCCAGCTTCGTGCAGGCCTGGCAGCCGAGTTCGGCGGCCAGATCGGCGGCGGCCTGGGTGTTCACGTCAAGAACAGCCGTGACGCTGTAGCCGACTTCCTTGAGACGACGGGCCATGTTGGCCCCCATTTTACCGACTCCGACGAATGCAACAGTTTGGGACATGAGGATGGTGAGGTGTTAAGGGGTTATGAGTGAGGGACAGAACGGTCAAAGCTGGTCAAGAAGGTTACTTGAACTCTGGATAAAACGGATTGTGCGCCTTTTCTTCACCGACGGTGGTCATCGGACCGTGGCCGGGGCAGATCACGGTGTTGCCGGGCAAGGTGAAGATTTCTTTGCGGTTCGTTGCGAGCGCATCGGCATACGAAACCATGCCGCCGCCCATGCTGGAGGCGAACAGGGCATCCCCCACGACGGCGACAGGCCGCTTCAGGCCGCTGATGATGTAGGTGATGCCGCCTTTCGAGTGGCCCCAGGTGCTGCGGGGTTCGATGCGCAGCCCGCCGGTTTCCCAAGACTCGGCGTCTCCGAGCCTGAAGGTTTTGGCGCTCTCACAGGGTTCCTGTTCATGCACAAAGGCGGTCACGGCGCCATCGGCGGACAGTTTGGCAAGATCCATGATGTGATCAGGATGGGTGTGGGTGAGGAAAATGAGGCTGAGATTGAGGCCCTTCTCCTGGATGAAGTCGATCATCGGCGAAGCATCGGCCCCGGTGTCGAATGCGACGGCGTTTTTCGTTTCCACGTCCCATGCGAGGTAGGCGTTCACCGTCATGTCGTGATACGTGGTGTTGAACTGCGCCAGTCCGGGCAGGGTGACGAGGAGCGGGCGCCATTCATTGTGCGCCATGGCGACGAGCGAGTGCCCGCCGAGCTGGAGATGCGGTGCGATTTTTCGCAGCACGCGGTCATCCACCTTGCCGGCCTTGGCCTCGGCAATGTCTTCCTCGCTGACATGGGCTTTGACGGCGAGATCCGCATCGCTGATGCCGAGCCCGCGCATGGACTTGGCGATGACGTCGTTGAAAAAGTCTTCGAGAGGGATCGGCATGAGGTCGATTCAATGCGTTCTGGCGTTGAAGGCAAGATTTAAGTGCCGTCCAGGTGGTTGAGCAGACGGGTGCGAACTCGATTCACCTGTTGTGCTGCTTGTCTCAGAAGTGTCTTTATCCCCACAATTAGGTTCAAGATGGATGAAATGCTTGCCAGAGCGCGCTGGATTCGGCTACTAGAAAGCTCCCACGTCAATGACCACCACCACCGCCACACTCCTGAGCATCGCCTGCGGCTATCTTTGCGGCTCCGTGCCGTTCGGCTATCTCGCGGGCCGGTTGAAGGGCATCGACATCCGCCAGCACGGCAGCGGAAACATCGGTGCCACGAATGCGATTCGTGTGCTGGGGAAGGAGATCGGCATCCCCGTCTTCCTTCTCGACATGCTCAAGGGGTGGTTCCCGGTATGGCTGGCGGCGGGCTGGATCGCACACACGGGCGCTGAAGTGGAAATGGTCTCGATGGGCAAGGTGCTGACCGGTTTCGCGGCGGTGCTCGGCCACATGTTCACCTTCTGGCTTGGCTTCAAAGGCGGCAAGGGTATCGCCACCACGGGCGGCGTACTGGCAGGTGTGTCACCGGCTGGCATGCTTGGCGGCTGGATCGGCTTCCTCACGTTTCTCTTCGCCTTCCGTTACGTCTCACTCGGTTCGCTGGCGGCGGCCGTCGGTGTGCCCACGGCGATGGCGATCCAGATGTATCGTGAGGGCCGCTGGGATTTCGTCCTGCTCGGTTTTGGTCTCGTGGTCATGGTTCTCGCCTTCGTCCGTCATCGTTCCAACATCCAGCGCCTGATCGCAGGCACGGAGAGCAAGGCGTTCGTGAAAAAGCCTGCGAACAAGCCGGGGGATCAGTAGAACCGAGGGACAGTCATCATTTCAATGCCGCCATGCCCACCGACCCGCTGACCCACCGTCCAACTGACGCACTGACAAGCGCCACAGTCATCGGTGCCGGAAGCTGGGGCACCGCCATTGCCTTTTTGCTCTCGTTGCGCGGCCTGAACGTGCAGTTCTGGGGGCGCGATGCCGAACTGATGGCCCAGATTCGCGACTCCCGCCGCAACGAGCGCTACCTGCCTGACTTGGTGCTGCCGGACAACATCCTGGTCACGTCCGATCTCGCGGCCTTGCAACCGGCCGACATGGTCGTGTTCGTCGTTCCCTCGAAGGCAATGCGCAGCACGGCGGAACTCGTGGCCAAAAGCAACGCGGCCTCCAGCGCCCGGGTGCTGGTCTCCTGTGCCAAAGGCATCGAACTCGAAACCGGCCGTCGCATGACTGAGATGATCGGCGAATCGCTTCCCGGCATCCCGCTCGCAGTTCTGACCGGTCCGAACCACGCCGAGGAAGTCGCTCGCAAACTCGCCACCGCCGCTGTCGTGGCCTGTGCGGACGACGGCATCGCCAAGACCGTGCAGTCCTGCTTCACCCTGCCGTTCTTCCGTTCCTACACCACCGACGACATCATCGGTGCCGAGTGGGCCGGAGCATTGAAGAACCCCTACGCCATCGCCGCCGGCATGGCGCTGGGGCTGAAACTTGGCGACAACGCCATTGCCGCACTCGTGACGCGCGCCCTTGCCGAAATGGTGCGGCTCGGCGTGGCTGAGGGAGGCAAGGCTGAAACTTTTTATGGCCTGAGTGGTGTCGGTGATCTCATGACCACCTGCTATTCCGAGCACAGCCGCAATCACCGGGTGGGTCTCATGCTCGGCCAGGGCCGGGCGCTTGATGACATCATTGCCAGCACACGCATGGTCGCCGAAGGCGTGCCCAACACCGCCAGCCTGCACCGTGCAGCCAAAGCACGTGGTGTGCGCACACCGCTGCTCGATGAGATCTACGCCATCCTCTACGAGGGCAAGGCCGCCAAAGACGGTATGCGTGCGCTGCTCTCCCGCGATCCAAGGCCGGAGGCGGATTGATCGTCGGCAAATGGAAGCAGATTTAAAGCCCGTTGATTCAGGGCGGATTTGAGGCCATGAGCGGGGTCAAATCTCATGTCCGACCCCAACGGTTACGAACTTCTCGACAGCGGCTCATTCCAGAAGCTGGAGCGCTTTGGCAGCGTGGTGCTCTCACGGCCCTGCGCCCAGGCGGTCTGGCAGCAGACGCGGCCCAAGGCCGACTGGCAGAAAGTCACCGCCACCTTCTTTCGCGATGGCGGCAATCAATGGCGCGGACGCGACAAGCTGCCTGAGACCTGGAGCATCGAAGTCGATGGCACGAAGTTTCAGCTCAGCTCCACCGACTTCGGCCACCTCGGCATCTTCCCCGAGCAGCGCGACCAATGGCGGCGCATCCGCGAGACCTGCGCGGATTATGCCAAGCGCCATGGCCGTCCTGCGCGTGTGCTCAATCTCTTCGCCTACTCCGGCGGCAGCACATTGGCGGCGGCGTTGGCGGGCGCGGAGGTTTGCCACGTCGATGCGTCGAAGGGCATGGTCGATTGGGCGCGCAAGAACGCGGCGCTGAACGGTCTCGAAGAAAAACCCGTGCGCTGGATCGTTGATGACGTGACGAAGTTTCTCGAACGCGAGTTGCGGCGTGAGCGGCAGTACGACCTGCTGATCCTCGATCCGCCGAGTTATGGCCGTGGCGCCAAAGGCGAGGTCTTCAAAATCGAAAACGACCTGCCTCCGCTGCTCTCGCTGCTTGGTAAACTCCTGTCTCCCCAGCCGCTCGGCGTGCTACTGTCCTGCCACACGCCGGAACTCACGCCCATCTCGCTCCATCATCTGCTGCTGCAGCAGTTTGGTCCAAAAGGAGGCAAGGTGGAGCACGGCGAGATGCAGCTTCGCGGCTCGAAAGACGTTCTGCCCGTGCCCAGCGGCAGTTTCGCCTGGTGGCTCGCTTGATTGAGCATTCGACATTCCGTCTTCGTCATTCGACATTTCCTCAATGCTCCCGTTCCTCCTCCGCCGCGTTTTCAGCAGCGTGATCGTGATCTTCTGTGTGATCTCGATCACGTTTGTGCTCGCGCGGATCACGCCCGGAGGGCCCTTTGACACCGACAAAGTGGTGAGTGACCAGGTGATGAAGGCCAAGCTGGCCCGCTATCATCTGGATGGCTCCACATGGACGCAATACACGGCCTATGTGTCAGCCGTCGCCCAGTTCGATCTCGGCGTGTCCACGAAATACCGGGACTGGCGCGTTTCGGAGCTGCTGCGACAGAAACTGCCCAACTCCTTTGTGCTCGGAGCGCTGGCTTTTGTCATTGCGAGCTGTGCAGGTGTCCTTCTTGGAAGTCTCGCAGCGATAAAGAAAGACACGTGGCTCGATCGTTCGGCCATGTTTGGCGCCCTGTTGAGCATTTCGATCCCGTCGTTCATCAGCGGGCCGTTTATGATCGCCATCTTCGCGTTGTGGCTCGGCTGGCTGCCAGTGGGCGGCTGGGGCACGGTGTCGCAGATGATTCTGCCGGCGCTCTGTCTTGCCGCGCCCTACGTGGCCTATGTCGCGCGTTTGATGCGCAACAGCCTGCTGGATGTGTTGAAGAGCGACTTCCTGCGCACGGCTCGCGCCAAAGGACTCACGGAAGCCGAGGCCGTGGCCAGACATGCAGTCAAAGTGGCCATCCTGCCCGTCATCACCTTTCTCGGACCGCTGGCGGCGCATCTGCTCACAGGCTCAATGATCGTCGAAAGCGTCTTCAACATCTCCGGCGACGGCATGATCTTCGTGAACTCGATCCAGAATCGCGATGTGTTTGTGCTCTGCGGTGCCGTCATCGTTTACTGCGCGCTGCTTGTGCTCTTCAACCTGCTGGTGGACGTGATCTACACGCTGCTGGACAAACGCATCAAACTCTATGCCTGATGCCGTCGCTCCAGCACGAATCGCACGGCCGGATGGCTGGCAGGTCCTGAAGCGCAACCGCGCGGCGGTCATTGCGCTCGGTTTTCTCATCGCATTGTCGCTCATCGCCATCGTGGTGCCAATGCTGCTGCCTGCGGAGCTGAAGGTCACCAGCAGCGCCTCGTTTGTGCCGCCGCTGCAGCATGCGGCGGAGAACCACACCCTGCACGTGCTGGGCACCGACGTGAACGGCCAGGACATGCTCTACCGCCTGCTTTCCGGTGCTCGTGTTTCACTTGGCGTGGGCTTGGTCGGGGCGCTCATCAGCCTCATCATCGGCACGCTCTACGGCATGATCAGCGGCTACGCGGGCGGCCGGCTGGATGGCATCATGATGCGCACCGTCGAGGTGCTGCAGTCCGTGCCGCGCATCCTCTTCATCATGATTCTCATCGCCGCGCTGGATGACTACGTGAAGGAATGGATCGACGGCTGGCGCCTGCTCGCAC
>DAORHS010000161.1:0-8526 GCA_035438165.1 Prosthecobacter sp. | reverse complement strand
TCAGGACAACTTACAGCGCACGTATGTCGCCCGCACACGGGGCTCACGGCCTGGAGATCGAGGCGCGGTCGCGGTTGCGCAGCGTCATGTGGGTGGCCCACGCGGCGAGGGAGGAGTCGGGGGTGGACTGACGCACGATAAGTCGATAGATGTTGTTCGGATCGGTGCGCGTTCCGCCAAAGAGATCGCGCACTTGCAGGCGGTAGGTGCCGTCTTCCTTGACCTCAAACTTGCCCATCACATCCGGCGAACCGGCGTCGTAAGGCGGGCCATCATACGAATAGCCGTTGCTCGTCGTCTTCATCGGCGGTGCGATGTCATAGAGCTCCGCCACGTCGGTGAATTTGCCATCTTTGACCTGCTGCACGAGCACGAAGGGATCGGTGTTCAGCCCGAGTCGCTCGCTGGCGACCTCCACCCACCACGTCTCGCCCTTCTTGGCGGCGAACTCGAAGGTATCGACATCGGCAGCGGGGTAGAAAGCACCCGCGATGTCGCATGGCAACGTGATCTTCTGTGACTCCTTGTTGTTCGGCTCGACTTCCTTTGCGGCAGCCGTCGCAGAGAGACCGACAGGCGGCCAGGACATCGAGCTGACAGTCGCGGTTTGCGGTTGTGGCTGCGCGGGGGAGTTTTGCAGCGCGAGACGATAGAAATGACGCTCGCCGCCCTGGTAGGTGAGGTCGCTCACCTTGATGAGATAAGTGCCATCCGAAGGCGGAGTGAAGTCGATGATGCCACCGGTGCGGTTCACTTTCAGATCGCCGCCCTTCGCATCTGCGAGGATGAGCACCGGCGTGAGCCGTGAGTCGATCCCGACCGCCGCGCAGTCGATGGCGACGGCTTTGTCCTTCACGCCTTGGAAGGAATAAAAATCCACCGCCCGCTTCGTCATCGTCGCATTGCAAATCATGCCGACAGGCAGTGCCATCGCTGTCTCCACCGTGTTGTTGGCCTTCGTGCGCACGACTTCCGGCAGCTTGTTCACTGAAAACGCCCGCACCGACGACACGCCGAGCCGTGACATCACTCGCGCATCATACACACCCACTGGTGCATCGGCTGCGATGCTGACAGCAAATTTGTTCGTCGTTCCGGCCACGGGTTTCGCCGTGATCTTCGTCGAGGAGAAGGTCAGTTCGGTCACGTCTTCGATGTTTTCACCGGCGATCGTGACTTCGACATTCGTGCCCGCCTGACCGCCCATTGGCATGACGGTGAGCAAACGCGGTAGCGGCAGTGTGACCTGCTGGCCGAAAGCGGAGGCAGCGATGAAGATGCCGGAGGCAAGGATGAGGGCTGTTTTCGAATGCATGGTCTTAATGATTGTAGAGGAACTCTTTCGTGTTCAGCAGCGCCCAGAGCAGATCTTCGTAGCCGTTGCGTTTGGCGCGTTGGGAATCGAGCGGTTTACCGGTGGCGTCGGTGCGAGGCTTCAGCAGATGGGTTTCGGCAATGCGGATTTCATCGGCGGCAGGTTCGCGGGAGAAGGCGGCGAGGTAGAGTTCGCGGATGCGTTTCGGCTCGGACATCTCGGCCTTGGTGAGCATCTCGGCGCGACCACCGGCGGCCGTGAGCTTGGCTTTCACGTCGGCGGCGTTCATGAGGTGAAGGCTCTGCGCGAGGCTGGCGGATGAGACGCGCTCGCATTCGCAGACGCTGGTGTTGTCGGGGCGTCCGAAGACTTTGAGAAACGGTGAGGCGCGGGTGTAGCTGTTGTCGGGCAGTGAGATGGCTCGGGTGCCGGGTGGAAGGTCGGCGAAGTCTGTTTTGGAACCGGTGACCATGTCGATGCTGTCGAGCAGCACCTCAGCGGTCATGCGCTTTGGATAGAAGTGCGAGAAGGCCTGGCGATCCACCGCATTGTGCTCGTTTGGCGTCGAGCTGAGCTGGTAGGTGTGGCTCTGCGTGATGGTGCGAACGAGTGATTTCAAATCGTAACCGCTGTCAGTGAAGCTCTTGGCCAATGCTTCGAACAAATCAGGATTCGTCGGCGGATTCGTGTCGCGCAGATCGTCTTCGGGCTCGACGAGACCGCGTTTGAAGAAGTGTTTCCAGTAGCGGTTCACGAGCGACTTGGCGAAGAAGGGATTGTCCTTCTTGCTCATCCAATCGACCAGCGCGAGACGCGGATCATCGTCGGGCGCGATGTCCATTTCAGGCTCGCCGAGCCCAGCGGGCTTTAGCATGACGCGTGTCTTGCGGTGCTCGGTTTGCGCTACACCACGCTTGTGGAAAATGAGATCCTCGCCGGCGATGGCGGTCGGTTTACGGCCGATCTGGCTGAAGAAAGCCGCGAGGTGATAATACTCCGCCTGCGTCCAGCGCTCGAAGGGATGATGATGGCACTGCGCGCACTGCATGCGCACGCCGAGGAAAAGCTGCGCCACGTCTTCGAGCTGCACATTCGGCTCCTTGACTCGCTTATACCACGCCACCGGTGGATTCGACACGATGGTGCCGGTGGAGGCGAGGATCTGGCGCACGATCTGGTCATACTTCGTGTTCGCCAGCAGGCTGTCGCGCATCCAGGCATGGAAGGCGAAGTTCGCGGTGATGTCGGCGGCCTCGGTGCGCTGGTTTTTGAGAAGCGAAGTCCACTTGTTCGCGAAGTAATCGGCGTAATCGGGACTGTTGAGGAGCGCTTCAATGGCGCGATCACGTTTGTCAGGCTCCTTGCTCGCGAGGAAGGCTTTCGTCTCTGCGTCGGTCGGCAGACGACCACCGATGTCGAGTGAGATGCGGCGCAGGAAGCTGGAGTCATCGCAAATCGGCGATGGCGGCACGCCGATCTGCTTCAAGTTCGCGAAGACATGCTGGTCGATGAAATTCTTTACCGGCGGCAGCGAATCCACCGGAGCGCCAAGCGGCACCGACACACTGCAAACCGATACCTTGCCGCCGAAGCGCACCATCACGGCCACGTTGCCCGGAATATCGAGTGTCTTCACGAGACCTTGCTCACTGGCCTCGGCCATGGCCCGGTCATTGGCCTCAAAGAGCGAGAGCTTTGTCACATCACGGCTGCTGCCATCGGAGTAGCGCGCGGTGACTTTGAGCTGCTGCGTGGTCTTGACCTGCAAAGTCGCACGGGCCGGCTCCACGACGATGTCATTGAGCTTCGGCTCGTTTTTCTGCGCATACGGCATCCCTTCGGCGATCCAGCGCACCAGTGTCTTATAGTCCTCCGAACCTGGTTCCAGTTTCTTCCCGCCCGTGTGTGGCACAATGGCCGCACCCTTGGTGATGAGCAGGCTTTCCTCAGGCGCTGGCGGAAACACGCGGCGGCCTTTGCCTTGCTTCACGATGGCTTCATAGTCCTCTTCCGGCTCAAAACCGAGCACGGAGAGGCGGAATCCACGCTGACCGGTGATCGCCTTGGCATGGCACACACCGGCGTTGCATCCCGCCTTGGTCAAAATAGGCTGGATGTCGTGAGTGAAGCTCAGCGGACGCGATGATTCGACAGCGAAGCCCGTTCCAGCGAGCATCGCAATCATCCAGGCAGAAGTGAGGGTTTTCTTTGGCATTGCTACAAACCTACGGCTTTAAAATCGCGGTTTTCGCAACGGACTGCATCCGCTGATGAAGAAGTGAGGTTCACTTCAACAAATTGTCTAGCCACTCGTAGGCGGCCATGCGCTCGGCTTCAGGGAAATCATGCGGCGCATCGGGAGTGATGAGCTTGAGGTTTTTCTCCGCTTTCAGAAGCGAAAAGACCTCCCCAGCCTTCGCGTAGGCCTTCCGCACGCCGCCGATGTCGAAATTGTTGTCCTTCAGCGGTGAATTGGAAAACACACCACGAGGCGCGATGGCGGCGATGATTTCGTAGAAGTCGAAAGGGATCTTGTCGGCGCTGTTTTCATACACGTCGCGGATGCGCGGCATGTAGCGGTCGCTGGTCCAGCCGGCGACCTTGCCGCCGTAGTAGTCGTGGAAGGGCGTGAAGCCACAGCTCGTCACCACCGCCTTGAGGCGGTCATCAAAGACGGCGGTGAACAGCGAGTTATGCCCGCCGAGCGAGTGACCGATGACGCCGATGCGGTCCTTGTTCACCTGCGGCAGTGTTTCGAGCAAATCGACGGCGCGCAGGTTGTTCCAGATCGCCTTCATCGAGCCGCTGGCGCGTGCGGCACCGTGTTTTTTGAAATCATAGTCGTATTCGCCGAACGATGGATAATCCGGCACGAGGCACACGTAGCCGCGCTCAGCCAGCTCATGCGCATAATGCAGCGAAGGCAGCCCGCCGAGACCCGCTGGCTCGTCTTTGCCGATCTTCGTCGTCTGATGCAGGCACAGCATCGCGGGCGCTTTGCCGCTGGCAGGCAGTTCATTCGGGATCAGCAGCCAGGCGGGCACGCGGTCGCCGAACTCGGGCGTGAAGCGTACTTTGCGGCGCAGATACTTCGCCGTTTTCTCCTCGGACACGACTTCGACATCCAGCGGAGCCCAGCGTGATGTGTCATGCAGCGGCCCCATGACCTGCTGCATGTTCGCTTTGATGTGCGCGACACGTTCCGCCCAGTCTTCGGCGGTTTTGACCGGGCGCCCGCCGCCCTTCGCGTCACGCACGATGAGCAGATTCGAGTGATCGGGATACGCGATGGCAATCGGAGCCGTGGCGGGCTTGATCTGCTCCGGCTTCGTCAAAAACGACTTCGGCATGACCTCATGCACCGCGCCCATGATGCGCTCCTCCACATCCGGCGCGAACTTCGTCGGGCGGTCATAATAGACCATCGCTCCCGCGCCTTCGTAACCGCCTTCGTCCAAAACTCGACGCGATGGCACATAGCATGGCACATCATTCGAGTAGCCGTTCACCCACAGGCGCGAGCGGTCGAACTCGCGCTTGATGCGCAGCGAGTAATCGACCGTGATCTCGCCAGGCAGGAAGACCATCGTCATGTCATCGCCGAAGCTCCAGCGCTGCACGAGGTAGGGCAGATGCGTCGGGATCTTCTCACCGCGATCCAGCCGCGTGAGGTTCTTCTTCGCATGATACGCGACCGCCGCCTTCGGGTCAGCAGCGAGCGTCTGCCACTCTTCACGCGTCGGCAGCGTGGCGAAGGCGAGGTCGATCTGCTTCGCCTGGCAGGTCATCGGACCATTCACCGGCTTCATCCGGCCCTGCACAAGCCGTTTCGCCTCCGCGCCGAGGTCTTCGCCATATTGCTTCACCAGCTCCATCGTGCGACGCGGATTCGGATTCTGATCCGCACCGCAGCCGAGCGCCGTCAGCGCAATGGCACCGGGAAACTCGCGCTGCAGCGCCTCCTGCGCACAGCCCGCCCAGTCGCCGTGAATCTCATCAATGCCGATCGTCGTGCAGTGGCAGGCGTAGCTCGTGAAAATCGCCCGCACCTTGCCATCCGCGCCGGTCACGCGCAGCACGGGCAGATCGTGATCCACAGGCTTCAGCGGAAAATTGCGACGATTCGCCGCGAAGCCGACCTTGCCGACGCCCCAGGCCAGCGTGGCCGGTTTGCGATCCGCCAGGGCTGCCAGCGCGGCTTTCTCGATGTTGTCGGTGAGTTCGCGTGTGTAGCGCTCAATGGCAGGCAGATGCTCCGCCGGAATGTCCATGCCGAAAAGGTTCGGCAGCACGCCGATGAGCATCGGCGCGCAATGGGTGTGGCTGGAGCAGATCGCGAAACGCGCATCGATCACTTTGCTCTTCGTCGCGAGCCGGCGCAGCACCTCCGCGCGCATGGAGGCTGGAACGCCGCAGTTATCGACCGTCACGAGCACCGCCGGACCTTCCTCATCACTGCCGATCGCCAGCGCTTTGGCAAAGATGTGCTGAGAGATGCCCGTGTTCGGCAAACGTCGCCCGCCATAGCCGCTGAGCCTGACGGGATAGCCCGGCGTGATGTCCACGGACGCGGCACCGGCTTGACGAGTGGTGTCGGCCGCGAAACCGGCGAATGTGAGGAGAAAGAATGCAGCAAAGAAAAGTTTCATGAGCTGGAACCACTACGCGGAGCCAGCGGCAAGACTTGCTGGCTCATCCTTTCCGCAGCGCACCGAACACCTGTGTCATCGCATCTTTGAGCAGCGAGCTGTCGTTCGAGTGGCAGATGAAACGAGCGCCTTGCTTGATGGCACGAAGCTGCTGCTCGGTTTTACCAAACCAAGAGCCGGCCGGGATGTGGCGTTTGTCGGCGGCGTCGATGACCTTCTGCACCATGGCGGTGAAGTCCGGGTGGTCATACTCATTCGGGATGCCCATGTTCGTCGTCAGGTCGTTCGGGCCGATGAACAGGGCGCTCACACCGGGAATGGCGCAGATGGCGTCGAGATTCTCCACAGCACGCACGGATTCAATCATCGGCACGAAGAGCGTGTCCGCGCATTTCTGCTCGATGTAGTCGCGGGTCTTGTCACTCGGCCACTTGCCTTCCTTGATCGCACGCTCGAGCGCCACGCCTTTGAGCGGACGATACACCGCCGCCGCTGCGAGACGTTTGATCAGCTCCACATCCTCCGCATACGGAATGACCACACCATCGAAGGAGTCACACACCTTCGCCACATCATCCGCGTCACGGCTGTGGGTGCGGGCCAATGTGGCGATGCCCTTCGTCGCAAGAGCATAGCGCAGCGACATGAAGTCCGCGATGTCGAGCGCGTTGTGCTCGGCGGTGACGATGACGAAGTCGATGCTGCCATCCGGGATGAAATCGACGATGGACGGCACAACCGCATGCTGCACCAGCATGCCAAAGACCGTGTGGCCCTTCATCATCTTGTCCTTGAGAATGGCGGCGGGCTTCGAGCCGGTGGTGGCGTAGGGCGTGGTGCTCATGACGGAGCATGGTTAACGAACATGTGAAGCGGTTTCATGCGCGCATCAAAGTGGTCCGCACAGTCCTCTGTGCGGCGCTTCGCAACGCCTTTGGCATTGTTTTCATGGAAGGCACGTCCTCGTGCTTGCGGCATCCCGCACAGAGGACTGTGCGGCCCACTTTACATCCGGCAGATCAGCAGCTCGCGTTCATAGATCAGTTCCTTGGGAAGATGGCTCTTCAGATCGAGGAAGAGTTCTTCGTGGGAGAGGATCTCGGTGCGCCATGCAGCACGGTCGAAGTGCTGGAGCTCTTCGAACTTCTCTTTCGGGAAGTCGAGGCCCTTCCAGTCGATGTCCGCGTAATGCGGCACCCACCCAATGGGCGTCTCCTTGGCGATGCCGCGACCGTTCGCACGGGCGACGATCCACTGCAGCACTCGCATGTTTTCGCTGAAGCCGGGCCAGAGGAACTTGCCGTCGGCGTCCTTGCGGAACCAGTTCACATGGAAGATGCGCGGCGTCTCGCTCAGCGTACGCTGCATGTTGATCCAGTGGCGGAAGTAATCGCCCATGTTGTAGCCGCAGAACGGCAGCATGGCCATCGGGTCACGGCGCACTTTGCCGATCGTTCCTGCGGCAGCGGCGGTCATCTCGCTGCCCATCGTAGCGCCGGCATAAACGCCGCCGCTCCAGTTGAAGGCCTGGAAGACGAGCGGCATCGTCGTGGCACGACGTCCGCCGAAAATGATCGCGCTGATCGGCACGCCTTCGGGTTTTTCCCAATCGGGATCAATCGTGGGACACTGCGAAGCGGGTGCGGTGAAGCGCGAGTTCGGATGCGCGGCCTTCACGCCCTTTTCCTTCGCGATTTCAGGCGTCCATTGATTGCCCTGCCAGTCGGTGCACTTGGCAGGCGGTTCATCGGTCATGCCCTCCCACCACACGCCGCCGTCAGGCGTGAGCGCGACGTTGGTGAAGATCGTGTTCTTCCGCAGCGATGCCATCGCGTTCGGATTCGTCTTGTCGCTCGTGCCAGGAGCCACGCCAAAAAATCCAGCCTCGGGATTGATGGCGTGCAGCCTGCCATCGGCGCCCGGCTTGATCCACGCGATATCGTCGCCCACGGTCCATACCTTCCAGCCTTTGTCCGCGAAGTACTTCGGCGGAATGAGCATGGCGAAGTTCGTCTTGCCACACGCGCTCGGAAACGCCGCCGCGACGTAGGTCTTCTTCCCCTTCGGATCCTCGACGCCGAGGATGAGCATGTGCTCGGCCATCCAGCCTTCATCGCGCGCCATGGCGGAGGCGATGCGCAGGGCGAAGCACTTCTTGCCCAGCAGGGCGTTGCCGCCATAGCCGCTGCCATAGCTCCAGATCTCGCGGGTTTCCGGGAAGTGGACGATGTACTTCTCCTTGTTGCACGGCCAGGGCACGTCCTTCTGCCCCTTCTTGAGCGGCGCACCCACGGTGTGCATGCAGGGCACGACGCGCTGCTTCGTTTTGTCGATCAAATCGAACACCTTTTTCCCGATGCGCGCCATGATGCGCATGTTCACCACGACATACGGCGAATCGGTGAGCTGCACGCCGATCTGCGACATCGGCGAGCCGACCGGCCCCATGCTGTAAGCCAGCACATACATCGTGCGGCCGCGCATGCAGCCGTTGAAGAGCTTGCGCAGCTTCTCCTTCATCTCGAAGGGGTTCATCCAGTTGTTCGTGGGACCGGCGCCGTC
>DAORHS010000160.1:0-8538 GCA_035438165.1 Prosthecobacter sp. | reverse complement strand
AAGGCTGCGATTTGCGCCGGCTCTTTTCATGAATGGCGCGGGCGACGACCTCCTTGCCGGTGCCGCTTTCTCCCTCGATGAGCACGGTGACATCCGTGGGGGCGATCTGCTGGATGAGACGGCTGATCTCCTTCATGGCAGCACTGCTGCCAGCGAAGATGTCGGGGTCCGAGCGGCGGCGCAGGCGCAGTTTGATCTGCTGATCCTCGGCAACGAGCGACTGATGATCCAGCGCCTTGCGCACTGACTCGAGGAGCAATGCTGGTGAGATGGGCTTGGAGAGATAGTCGAAGGCTCCTTTGCGCATGGCTTCCACGGCAGTGTGGATGGTACCGCCTTCACCGATGAAGATGAACTGGGTGTCCGGAGTGATGCCACGAACCTTTTCCATGAGCGCCACGGCGTCGATGCGCTGCGCGTCGAAGGATTTGACCACGACATTGAACAGCTCGCCGGAAGCCAGGTTCAGCGCGTCCGTCTCATGCGAAGACACGGAGACTTTGTAGCCAACTTTCGCGAGAACATCGCGGATGACACGGGCGGAGGCGACGTCGCGATCCAGGACGAGGATATGGATATTGGCCGGTTCCATGTGCCTCGAACAAAGCCTGCACTTTACCAACTCTACAAGTGCATATTCTGCACATTGCCCTGCTTCTCGAAAATCACCTCCCAACAGGGGGTAAAGCTGGAAGCCTTGATCCACAAGGGCTGGAGCGTCAGCAAGCCCTCCTGGCCCCTGAAATGCATTGTCAGGGACCGCCATGCTTAAATCCTCCTTCCAGCGCACATCATCCCCCCGCATCCAGTCCGACAGCGAGTTTCTGCATTCACACAAGGACCAGGACTTCGACCAAGTCTATCCCGAGGCCATCGGCAGGCTGTCCATCTGCCACTGGAGCCCGGTTCACGTCTGCCGCACAGCCGCGCAGCTTCTCGTGGTGGAGCCTGACACACGCGTGCTGGACATCGGCTGCGGCCCGGGAAAATTCTGCATCATCGGCGCCACGGCGACGAAAGGTCATTTCACCGGCGTGGAGCAGCGGGGAAAGCTGGCACGCATCGCGCAGGACGTGGTGAGAAAGTACAATGTCCCGCGTGTGGACATCGTGCATGGCAACATCCAGGACGTGAGCTTCCGTGACTTCGACGCCTTTTATCTCTTCAATCCGTTTGAAGAAAACATCCTGCCTGAGCTGAGGATCGACTACGACGTGGAGCTGGAGCCACGACTTTACACCGACTACACCGCGCATGTGCAGCAGCAGCTCATGCGGATGCCGATGGCCACACGCGTGGTCACCTACTGCGGCGACAGCGCGGAGATCCCCGACTGCTACGCCTGCGTGAAAACCGCCTTCAATGAGAAGCTGAAGCTCTGGGTAAAAAAACACCCTTCCCCTGACTACGCTCATGCCGCTTCTTATGCCGATGATGAGCGCAGCATCCCTGTCGGAGTTGGAGAAATCGCCTTCGCATGAACTCAGCCTTCGACTGGCTGGAGGTCTTCCGACGGCCCCTCGACGAACCATCCGCCACCTATTCACTCCTCTTTGATGCATCCGACGACCCCACACAGCCCATGAAACCAACCGACACTGTCATTGATGACCTCTCCCAGCTCACCGAACTGGACGCCGCGAAACGCCGCCTGGAACCGAAGTCAGCCCGTTATAAAGAACTGACCTTGGAAGCTGAAAGCGTGCGCGAGCGCCTGCCCACCGCCATTCTCCATCACTACGATCTCCGAGTGTCCAAAGGCAGGCGTGGCGCAGCCAAGATGAGCAACGGCACCTGCGGCGGCTGCCATCTTTCACTGCCCAGCGGCCAGCTTTCAGATCTGCGCCGGGATGATATGGCCCTGCAAGTCTGCGGCAATTGCAGCATATTCATTCTTCCCGAAGATCCGAAGCCCCAAGAAGCACCTCCGCCCGCCGCGGAGGAGTCTGTGACCAAGCCGAAGCCGCGAAAACGCAAAATCAAAGCCGCCACCTAGCCATGAGAACCTCCCGCCTTGAATCCTTCGCTCCCAAGTCCGTGCTCGCGCTGCGGGACTACAACCTGCGGAAATTCATCGCGGATCTCATCGCGGGGCTGACCGTCGGCCTCGTTGCTTTGCCGCTGGCGATGGCGTTTGCCATCTCCTCGGGCGTGCTGCCGCAGGCGGGAATTTACACGGCAGTCATCGCCGGGTTCCTGATATCGGCGCTCGGAGGATCGCGCACGCAGATCGGCGGACCGACGGGGGCCTTCGTGGTCGTCATCGCCGGGATCGTGTCGAAGCACGGCATGGACGGACTCTTCATGTGTACCCTCATTGCGGGTGTGCTGCTCATGATCCTGGGCCTCACCGGCTTGGGCACAGCGGTGAAATACATCCCGCGACCCGTGGTGATCGGCTTCACGAACGGCATCGCGGTGCTCATCGCCAGCACGCAGATCAAGGATTTCTTCGGTCTGCAGATCGACAAGGTGCCCGGCGAGTTCCTCGGACGCATGGAGGCGATCTTTGCGCACTGGGGCACGCTTTCACCCGTGGCGACGGGTGTTTCACTCGCATCGCTCGGGGTTCTCATCGTCTTCATGAAATGGATCAAGCGCGTGCCCGGCTCCATCGTCGTGCTGCTGCTGGGCACGGCCGTCGCGTGGGGTTTTCATCTGCCGCTGGAGACCATTGAGACTCGCTTCGGCGGAATTCCCGCCGGGCTGCCGCACTTAGCCGTCCCGACCTTCCGCTTTGATCTCATCCTGCCGCTGCTCTCACCCGCGCTCACCGTGGCGATGCTTGGTGCCATCGAGTCGCTGCTCTCCGCCGTCGTCGCGGACCGGATGTCGGGCGACAAGCACAAGCCGAACGTTGAACTCTTCGCGCAAGGCGTGGCGAATGTGATGTCACCGCTGTTTGGCGGCCTGCCGGCGACGGGGGCCATCGCCCGCACCGCCACGAACATCCGCTCCGGCGCACAGACACCCGTGGCGGGCATGATTCACGCGCTCACGCTGCTGCTCATCCTGCTCGTCGCCGCGCCGCTGGCGAAACACATCCCGCTGACCGTGCTGGCCGCCATTTTGATGATGGTCGCCTACAACATGGGCGAGTGGGCGGAGATCCCGGACATCCTCAAGCTTGGCAAGGCCGACATCGCCGTGTGGTTCATCACCTTCACGCTCACCGTTCTGGCAGACCTCACCGTGGCGGTGGAGGTCGGCATGGTCATGGCCGCGCTGCTTTACATCGTGAAAGTCACCGGCTCCACCACCGTCGCCCGTGTCACACCCGAGTACGTAGAGGCCGGCTTCTCCCACAGTCTGCAAATGAACCCGCTGCCCGAAGGCGTGGCCGCCTACCGCATCCATGGCCCGTTTCTCTTCGGTGCCACGGACAAGCTCAGCCTCATCGAGGAAGACTTCGACACGCTACCGACCGTGGTCCTGCTGCGCCTGCGCAATATGACCGCCATCGACGCCACCGGCCTGCACGCGCTGGAGCATCTGGCGGAGCGCCTCGTGGCCTCCGGTCGCCACCTCATCCTCTGCGGCATGCGGTCGCAGCCTGCGAAGCTCATGACCCAGGCCGATTTTCATCATCACATCGGCGGTGAAAACATCTGCCTCAGCCTCAAAGCCGCCGTCGAGCGGGCGCGGGAGATTTTGAGGCCTGTCCTTCATGAAACCGCCCCGCCGCAGCAGTCATGAAAGCCAAGAAATCACGCCACCTGGATGGCGGCACCTTCTTTGCCTGGGATGGCGATGTGCTGGTGGTGAACATCCTCGGCAAGCCCAGCGCCAGCAAAGACGCCATCGGCAAACCTCACGGCAGGCAGCTCAAAGTCAGCGTCACCGCCGCCCCGGTGGCAGGCCGCGCCACCGACCACATGCTGCGCTTCCTCGCCCCGCATTTCGGCGTGAAAGCCTCAGACATCGAAGTTGTGTTTGGCCGGATGAACGTCAACAAACAGCTCCGCATCAAGGCCCCGACCAAGCTCCCCGCCGTCTTTGAAAAACAGGCACCGCAGCCATGGCAAAACGCTGAACTCACACCCAATCCCTGAACCCACCACCACTCCCATGCCCAAACTCATCTGCCCCATGTGCGAAACCGAGGACATCCTCACCTTTACCGACCACTTCGAATGCTCCACCTGCGGTCATGAGTGGAAAGACGAGAAAGCCGAGGTGGACGCGCCCGATGCGCCGCGTGTCGTCAAAGATGCGTATGGCAACGTCCTGGCCGATGGCGATGTGGTGGCCATGATCAAGGACTTGAAGCTCAAAGGCTCCTCCGATGTCCTGAAAGTAGGCACCAAGTCCAAGCCCATCAAACTCGTCGAAGGCGACCACGAAATCTCCTGCCGCATGAACGGCATCGCCATCGGCCTGAAGGCATGTTTTGTGAAAAAAGTGCAGGAGTGAGCCGCACCCCTGTTCCGGGGTGGCAATATACCCTGCGGAGGGAATAGGTAGGCGGATTCTGGCTGGGTAGAGTATTCAATCCATGAACTCTCTCCGCCGTGACCTTCCTGCCTCTCTTGTCGTCTTCCTTGTCGCTGTGCCGCTTTCGTTGGGCATCGCGTTTGCTTCGGGGGCACCGATCATTGCCGGACTCATCGGCGCAGTGGTTGGCGGCATCGTCACCGGATTGCTGGCCGGCTCACCCCTCCAGGTCTCGGGGCCGGCGGCGGGTTTGACGGTGGTGGTGGCAGGGCTGGTGCATCAGTTTGGGTGGGAGACGATGTGCCTAATCACGGCCTGCGCGGGCGTGGTGCAGCTTTTGTTGGGCTGGTTCAAAGTGGCACGCGGGGCGCTGATCATCGCGCCATCGGTGGTGCATGGCATGCTGGCGGGCATCGGCATCTCCATCGCGCTGGCGCAGATCCATGTGGTGCTCGGCGGCTCGCCGCAGAGCTCGCCGGTGGTGAATCTGCTCGGCATTCCGAAACAGCTCGGCCTCGTGAACACGCAGGCGGCGATCCTTGGTTTCCTGACCATCGCGATCCTGATCGTGTGGAAAAAGCTGAAGGCTCCTGCCCTCAAAGCCATCCCAGGACCACTCGTGGCGGTGGTTGTCGGCACCGTCGTCTCCGTTGTGATGAAGATGGACGTGAAGCGCGTGGACCTGCCGGAGACCTTTGAACTGACAAAACTCGCCCCGCCGGAGCATTGGGGGCCGTTCATCACCGCCGTGCTCACGGTGGCGATCATCGCCAGCATCGAGTCCCTGCTTTGTGCGGTGGCCACCGACAAACTGCACAGCGGCGTGCGCTCGGATTTGGACAAGGAACTGCGTGCGCAAGGTACAGGCAATCTCGTCTCCGGCCTGCTCGGCGGCCTGCCAATCACGGGCGTCATCGTGCGCTCATCGGCGAATATCATCGCGGGCGGTGTCAGCCGCTGGTCTGCCATTTTTCACGGCGTGTGGGTGCTGATCTTCGCGCTGTTTCTCGGTAGTTTGATCGAAAGCATCCCGCTGGCCGTGCTGGCGGGCCTGCTGGTGCATGTGGGCATCAATCTGGTGAACCTGCACCACATCAAAGAGCTCACGAAGCACAACGAAATCCTCATCTACTGGGCCACGGTGCTCGGTGTGACCTGCGTGAACCTCCTGGCCGGTGTGGGCATCGGTTTGGGCCTCAGCATCTTTTTCCTCCTGCGCCGCCTTTCGAACACGGACGTGCAGATGGAACAGCGCGAGGGCAAATGGCACGTCCAGATCGGCGGCACGCTCACCTTTGCCTCCGTGCCGAGGCTGAATGCCTCACTCTCCACCATTCCTGCTGGTCATCCCGTGGACATCGACCTCGCCGTCGATTTCATCGACCACGCGGCTTTTGAGGCGCTGCATGGCTGGCGTGAAAACCACGAAAAAACCGGCGGCCACGTCGATATCGACGAAACACACGAGGAATGGTACAAGCCCGCCCAAGCCGGAACACCGAGAAAAGGCAAGTCACTGCCAGCTACGACAAGGTGAGTCGACCCCTCCTCTGGGGTGGCATTATACCCTGCGGAGGGGATGTTTTTTCGAGGCTCGTCTCGGGTAATTAAAGGCAAAATGAGCCACCCCGCCGAATCTGCCCTTATCCACCCAAACGCCGCCGCGCTGGCAGACCCGCACCCGCACCCGCATTCGAAGAAGCGGAAGAAGCCTCTCGCCAGTGATCTGCTGATCGCGGAGAAAGCCAAGAAGCCGG
This sequence comes from Prosthecobacter sp., assembly GCA_035438165.1. Taxonomy (GTDB): domain Bacteria; phylum Verrucomicrobiota; class Verrucomicrobiia; order Verrucomicrobiales; family Verrucomicrobiaceae; genus Prosthecobacter. The sequence continues at coordinate 2,347 of DAORHS010000160.1, read as the reverse complement.
CGATCTTCACGCTCGAAAATCTTCGCCGCGATGCGCTGGCCGGAACGGTCACCGGTCTGGTCGCGGTGCCGCTCACCGTCGGTATCTGTCTGATGTCGGAGTATCCGATTCAGACGGGGTTGTTCACCGTGGTTTTCGCCTGCGTGATCGGGTTCGTCACGTTCCTTTTCAAGCCGGGCAACTATGTCGGCACGCCAGGCGTCGCCGCCGGTCTCGCTCCCGTGCTGGCGTTTTGCGTCCACAAATTCGGCATGGAAAACATGCCCTTCCTCATTTTCTGCACTTCGGTCATGCAGGCGGTCGCATGGAAGTTCAACCTCCAGCGCTTCGTCATGAAGGCAATCCCGGTCTATTTGGTCGAAGGCCTGCTCTCAGGCATCGGACTCAAGACGGCGCTCAAGTTCCTCCCCTATACCTACGGCATTCTTACCGAGACACACGAGTGGCTGAGCATGGAGCGGATCAAAATGATCGGGCTCTCGCTCGCCACCCTCATTCTCTTCCTTCATCTGTTCGGGAAGTATAAGGCCAAATTTCCTGCTGCTCCCTATGTCGCCGTGATCGTCTTGGGCGTCATCTGCGGCATCTACATGGAGGTGCCGATGCTGCACATCGAGCACTCGCCGTTCAAATTGGCTCTGCCCATCCCCGACTTCGCCAAAATCCCTCCCAGGATGCTGGTCGAGATCATCATCTACGCGATGATGCTCTGCTTGATCGATGTGATCGAGCAGGTGTTGAGCAACGCCGCCATCGAAAAACTTGATCCACTCGGTCGCCCGGCAAACTCCAACAACAGCCTTTTCACGATCTGGGTCGCCAATCTCGGCTCCAGTTTCTTCGGTGGCATGACGAACCTCGACGGACTTCAGGCCTCCGCCACCAATGCCCTGGCCGGTGCCGTCACCAAGATCTCCAACTTGTTCACCGCGTTGGTGCTTTCGATCTTCCTGATCGCTCCGCACTTGCTGACTCACCTGCCCTATTTCGCGCTCGCGGTCCTGATGGTTTTCACCGGTTGGAGGATGATCGCAGGGTTGGTGCATGTCGCGTCCCACGGCCCCTATGCGCTGCTGCTGGCTTTGTTTTGCGGCATCCTGACCTACTTCGAGGGGATCATGGAAGGCCTGGTCGTTGTGCTCGTGCTGCACCTGTTCATCAATTTCGTCATCTTCCGTCACGACCACATCCCGCTGCTCGATATCCTGAAAAAGTTTGCTCATAAATTTGGCGAAGACGTCGATTCACGCAGCACCGACACCATGCTCGTGCATCACGACAAGCAGATCGGCGGACTGCGCTACAGCACCATCAATCACAACGCCGCCGAGAAGAAAACCCTGGGCGACTTCATCAACGACTGGTCCTTCGGCGTGAATTCGCACAGCATTCCAGCGGTCGTCGGCTGCTACGACATGAGCGGCCTGCTCTGGGGCACCTTCGCCAAGGAGCTGCGCGAAGGCCACATCAAGATCAAAGGCTACTTCGAGCATCTCTTCGAGCTGGAGGACGTGCATGTTGAGTTCAAGAACGGCGAGGTGCGCCAGTATGGCGGCATCTACATCCAATCCGGTAAATACGTCTTCACCTTCAAGCGCAAGAAGGAGCTGATCAGCGTGCCCGCCCGCTACTCCTTCGTCTGCAAAAAGGAAAAGACCGGATGGTTCATCCTCGAGCACCACTCCTCCGAATTCCCCGCCTGATTTCAGCACCACTCCATTCACAAACAAACCAAACCAAGCCCATGATCCCCGCCGCCGTCATCCTCATCGTTCTCATCATCCTCAGCGCCTCTGTCATCAAACAGGGCCACGTCGGAGTCGTCACCCGCTTCGGCAAATACCAGCGCCTCATGCTGCCCGGCCTCAACTTCAAGATGCCGCTGCTGGAGAGTGTCTATAAAAGCATCTCCACGCAGAATCAGTCCATCGAACTCGAATTCGAAGCCATCTCGCTTGACCAGGCCTATGTGAACTTCAAATCGCTCATCGTGTACTCCGCGCAGGACGCCGGTGAGGAGACGATCAAGAAGATCGCCTTCCGCTTCATCGACGAGAAGAGCTTCATGCAGACCCTCGTCCGCAGCGTCGAAGGCAGCATCCGCTCCTATGTGGCGAACAAAAAGCAGGCTGAAATCCTCGTACTGCGCTCCGAAATCATCGGTGCAGTGAAGGATCACCTCGAAGAAGCACTCAACAGCTGGGGCTTCCACCTCCTCGACCTCCAGATCAACGACATCTCCTTCGATGAAGCCATCATGCGCTCCATGTCGCAGGTCGTTTCCAGCAACAACATGAAGATGGCCGCCGAGAACGAAGCCCAGGCCCAATACCTCATCAAAACCCGC
>DAORHS010000159.1:0-8572 GCA_035438165.1 Prosthecobacter sp. | reverse complement strand
GTGACGATGAAGCGTCCCTTGGCATCCGGGGCCATCATGCCCCGTGCTTCAAGGGCGTAGCCAAAAGCATTGCGTACAATGTCTTTGATCGGCAGGCGGGTTTGCAGGGTATCGACCTTCGGCCCGATGGGCATGCGCACGTGACCGAGCGTTTGGGCCTGGACGCCCCGTTTGTCCTTGAACTGGCCGATCGAGAAATCGGGCGTGCCACGCACCATCCGGCCTGTTTCAGGGACGTAATCAAGGCTGACGACAGAGGAGGTGGAGCAGGCGGAAACACCGAGGAGAGCCGCAGCTCCGAAAATGACAGGCAGGCACCGAAGGTTCATGGAGACCATCCTTAGAACGCCTTGGCCGCGAATCAATGAGCTAGATTCAAGGCGGACGCATCAGGGGCAAAAAAAACAACCCTGCCGGAACTCGGAGCTCAGGAAAAAAACCCCCAAAACCTGAATCCAATTAACCCGGCAGGGTTGATTTAATGAATATATTCGGAAACAGGTTCCCCATGCAATACCAAAAACTTTTCCATCAAAAAAAAGCACTCCTGATGCCCTTGGCCGGGATCGTCATTTCCGCCCTCCTGCCATCCGAATCTCACGCGCAGATCGGGCGTGCCGTGAAGCAGGTGATCGTTGCCCAGGCGGCCACCTGGAACTCCAACACCGCCAGCCTGCAGTGCTATCAGCGCACCTCTTCATCTGCGCCCTGGCAGGCGGTCTTGGAGAAGCCTGTGCCCGTATTGTTGGGCCGCAAAGGACTTGCCTGGGGACGCGGGGTGTTTAATCCCCCGCAAAATGGCATTCCCGCCAAGGTGGAGAAGGACTGGCGGGCTCCCGCCGGTGTCTTCCAACTGGGATCATTGTTTGGCTACGCCGCCACTCCGCCCGGCGGAGCCCGGTGGCCCTACATTCAAGTAGGGCCATGGGATGCCTATGTCGATGACTCGGGCTCGCCTTATTACAACCGCCATGTCCGCATCGACCCACGCCAGGGTGTTCCGCCATGGTTTGAAAAGCAAAAAATGCGTTTAGGCGACGCGGCCTACAAGTGGATGCTGGAAATTCGACATAATCAGAGTCCCGCAGCCCCCGGCTACGGCAGCGCCATTTTCTTTCACGTCCGTCGCGGCCCATCCACGCCCAGCGCCGGCTGCACGACCATGGCCGAAACCGATCTCACCCGGCTGCTTCGCTGGCTCGACCCCGGCGCCTCCCCGCATTACGTCCTGCTGCCCAGGGCCGACTACGCGGCTTTGCGCACCGCCTGGGGGCTTCCGTAATGGCGGACGCTCCTAGCGCCCGGTCCGCTTGATCGCTTTCTTGAGCCAGTCGCCCTCTTCCTTCCACGGCGGAGCATTCCTCATTTCGGTGACCGTCATCGGCAGGCGGGCGCTCCAGTTGCTGCTGGCGGCAATGCCAGGAACATTAAAGCGGCTTTCGAGGCCAAAAAGATCCGTGAGCATGAACGCGGCGAATCGGGCATTGCTGGCGAGCAGCGCTTCCAGAAGGGCACGCCGGATATGGGCATCGTACTCAGGCCAGCCCTCGGCCGAAAAGCGCAGACCGGCGAACTCGCTGAGATCGCGCAACTCCTTTTGTCCAAGAGCCCGCAGAGACTCATCACTGCTGACGGCATCACGGCGGCGATGCTCCCAGTGCGTTCTCATCGGCTCATGGTCATGCGTGGCGTAGGTCGTGAAGGCGCAGTTGTCATAGGTGCCGCCCATGACGACGCGGCCCAGGTCATCACTCTCCCACTGGCAGACCTTGAAGCCGGGAATATCGAGACTCAAGAGATGGGGACGAACGTAGTCAGGAACCGTGCCGAGGTCTTCAGCGACGACCTCCGCCCTGCCAGCGGCCGCATCCAGGATCATGCGCAGGTACTTGTCGCCGCTGGCGAGGTTGGCCGCCTTGTGCTCCGGCGTGTCGTCAGCATGCTCGATGTAGTGGGGCAACCGGCCGCCGGTGAGTTCCTTGGCCTCATCATCGCTGAGATCGCGGAATTCGTCGTTGCGCGTCGGCCGCCACGGGAAGCTGTAGATGCGGTAAAAGCCCAGCACATGATCGATGCGGAAGATGTCGAAGATCTCGGTCAGCTTCTGCGTGCGCCGGCGCCACCACTGGAAACCTCCACGCTCCATCACGTCCCAGCGGTAATTGGGGATCCCCCAGTTCTGTCCCCAGCGCTGGACGAAAAAATCGTCCTTGAAGTAGGTTTCAGGCGGAGCACCGCCGCACCAGTTCAGATCAAACTGCTCCGGCTGGAAGAACACATCGGCGCTGCACCAGGAGATGCCGAAAGGGATGTCGCCCATGAGGCGGATCCCCTTCCCGTTCGCATAGGCGCGCAACTCGCTCCACTGGCTGAAACACAGCCACTGCACGTAGGCATGGAAAAGGATGCGGTCATCGACCTCATCAGCATGGGCATCACGCCAGGCACGGGCCTTGGCGGCGGTGTTCAGGTTCTCACGCCAGTTCGTCCAGTCTTCATGGCCATGCTCCTCCATCAGGACTTTGAAAAGGCAAAAATCATCGAGCCACGAAGCCTCCCGCACACAGAACGCCTCAAACTCGCTCATGCGCTGTGGCTGGCTTTCGATCTGGCTGAAGGCCCGGCGCAGCAGCGTGTGTTTCAAACGGCGTACCTTGGGGTAGTTCACGGGCCCCTGGCGGAGCAGGTCGGCACGCAGGATGCCGGTGATGGTACGATGAAAGGTGTCATCGAGTTCTGGAACCGCCGAGGGCGTCAGCTCCAGCGTGAGGTAGTCCAGAGCCACGGAGCTGATCGCATTGTAGGGGCTGCTGTCGCCGCCGGTGGCGTTGATGGGGAGGAATTGAACAAAGCCGAGGCCTGTTTCCGCCGCCCAATCAATGAGCTGGCGCACGCCTCCAATGTCGCCGATGCCGAGGTCCTCGGGGGTGCGAAGGGCGAAGACGGGGATCAGGATGCCAGCGCGGCGTGGCTGAAGGGTGGGCATGAGGGAAAGTGACAAGATCTGAGCGAGAAATGACGAATGTTTGGTGTTGTCTGGTGCGATTTGGGCAACTTGGCAAGCGTATAGAGCACGATGCGTTCCCGATCCCTGATGATGCTGCTATTTTTGACGATCTCCGCCGCCCCGGCTGCGGAGACGAAGGAACCCCGTGTGATCGACTTTCGTTCCCCTCCGCACTCGTATCTGGAGTGGACCCCCAAAGATCGCTTCGCCGAGCTGCAGGAGAAGGCGCAAAAAGGAGAGGTCAAACTCGACACCACCAATGACAAGGCCTTCCTCACCAGCCTGCTGGAAGCGCTGAACATTCCGGTCAGCTCGCAGATCATGGTGTTTTCCGCGAGTTCGCTGCAAAGCGAAATCATCAACCCGCGCAACCCACGTGCCCTGTACTTCAACGAGGACACCTACATCGGCTGGGTGCCCGGCGGACTGGTGGAGATCATCGCCGCCGATCCCGAAATGGGGCCGATGTTTTACGTCTTCGACCGTCTGCGCCCCGGCGGTCCGGTGCCCAACGTGACACGCTCGACGAAGTGCATGAACTGCCATGCAGGCAACGCGACGCGGCGGCTCCCGGGCCTGATCGCAGAATCACTGCTCGTCTCGCGTGCGGGCTCCAGCCTGGAAACGTATCGTCGTGACGTCCAAGGGCATCAGATCCCGCTGGAGGATCGATTTGGTGGCTGGCACCTGACCGGCCAGCACAACATCTCCAACCACAAAGCCAACGTGATGGGCATCCCCAACGCCGGCAAAAATGAAATCACCCCGGTCAATCCCGGCCAGTTCTCCGATCTGAGCCTCCACCTGCTGCCCACGAGCGACATCCTGCCCAACCTCGTCAACGAGCATCAAATGGGCTTCGAAAACAGGCTGGTCTATGCGATCTACACCGTGCGGCAGCTCAAGCACGAGAACAAAGGCATGATGGGAGCCGCCGCGAAGGCGGAGATTGAAGAACGGGCCCAGGAGCTGGCGCGCTACATCGTCTTCGCGGATGAAGCGAAGTTTCCCGCCAAAGGCATCGTCGGCGATCCCGCCTACGTGCAGGATTTCCTGCGGGACCGCAAAGTCACCAAAGCAGGTCTGTCCCTCAAGGACTTCGACATGAAAAGCCGCATGTTCAAACACCGCTGCAGCTACATGCTCTACACCGACACCTGGAAGCACGCGCCCAAGGAACTCAAAGAACGCGTCTATTACCACATGGCTCTCTACCTGCGTGAACAGCCTGATGCCCAGCATTCCCACATCGCACCTGCCGAACGGCTGGCGATCCGCTCCATCCTCAAGGAGACCATGGCGGACCTGCCCTCCTGGTGGCGGTGAAGTTTGAGTGATGCGGGCAAGACTGCTCGCATCACCTTTATCTACTCAACTCCAGCATGCGCAAAATCGGCGTCTCGGCACGCTTGCGAAGGTCTTCCGGCATCTCGACACGCGGCGTGAGGTCGCGCAGGCAGTCGTGCAGCTTTTGCAGCGTGTTCAGCTTCATGTAGCGGCAGTCGGCGCAGGCACAGTGGCCGGTGGGGCCGGGAATGAAGGTCTTGCCCGGCACTTCTCGCTCCAAACGATGCAGCATGCCGCTCTCGGTCACGATGATGAAGGTGCTCGCCGGACTGTTCCGGCAATAACCCACCATCTTCTCCGTGCTGCACACTTCATCGGCGAGGATGCGCACGGCGTAGGTACACTCGGGGTGCGCGACGACCTTGGCGTCGGGATGCTCGTCTTTGATCTTCTGGATGCTGTCGCGGGTGAACTCGACATGGACGTAGCACGCGCCCTTCCACAGATCCATTTTGCGACCCGTGCGCTCCATGACCCACGAGCCGAGGTTTTGATCCGGCACGAAAAGGATCGGGCGGTCCTGCGGCGCGGCTTCGACGATCTTGTCGGCGTTGCCGCTGGTGCAGATGCAGTCGCTCAGGGCCTTCACATGACCACTGCAGTTGATGTAGGCGATGACGTAGTAGTTCTTGGCCGCGTTCGCCTTGAGGAAGGCCTCAAGCTGCGGTCCAGGGCAGCTCTGCTCCAGCGAGCAGCCGGCGTTCGCATCCGGCAGCACGACGACCTTGCCCGGATTCACGATCTTGGCCGTCTCCGCCATGAAATGCACCCCGCAGAAGGCGATCACGTCCGCATTTGTCTCCTTCGCCTTGTAAGCCAGACCGAGCGAGTCTCCCACAAAGTCCGCGATCTCCTGAATCGCTTTGTCCTGGTAGTTGTGGGCCAGGATCACGGCATTCCGCTCCTTCTTCAGGCGGAGGATTTCATCGACAAGGCTAGGGGCGTTGGTGGCAACCATGGGTAAGAAGTAAAACGGACGAGAGCGGAAGCAAGAGGAGCGGTCAAGGAGTCAAGAATTGGTCAAGGAGTCAAGCGACGGCCGTTTGTGAGCCGCGAACTGAGAACAGCGAACAGAGAACCGATTCGACATTCTTCATTCGGCATTCCACATTCCTCGCGTGACCCAAAAACAGCCCCACCCCCTTCTCGACCTCGGCCTCACCGTCATCCTTCCCTCAATCGCGCTTGAAAAGCTGAGTGCCCCCGACCGCCTCGGCCCGGCCTGGGCGCTGGTCGTGGCGCTGCTGCTGCCGCTGGGCTTTGGCATCTGGTGTTTCCTCAACAAGCGCGGGCTGAACTTCTTTTCCGTCCTCGGCCTGATCGCCGTCATCGTCACCGGCGGCCTGGGGTTGCTGCAGCTCAATGCCACGTGGTTTGCGGCCAAGGAGGCCATGTTCCCCATCTTCCTCGGCATCGCCTTTCCCCTCAGCCATCGCTGGGGAAAGCCGCTGGTGAACGAGATGCTGCTCAATCCGCAGATCATCAATCTTCCCGTCTTGCATCGGGCGCTCGACACGCCCGAGAAGCATCACAACTTTGCCGGCCTGCTCAAACGGGCCTCCTGGGGCATGGCAGGCACGTTCATGTTCTCCGCCGCCGCCAATTTCGCCCTCGCCCTCTATCTGCTGGGCGACAAGACCCCCGGCAGTCAGGAATATACCAAAGCCATCGGCCGCCTGAACTGGAGCGGCTTCCTCGTCATCGGCCTGCCGCTCATGGGCGTCACCCTGGCCCTGCTGCTCTGGCTGCTGCGCTCCATCACCCGCCTCACCGGTCTGGAGCATGATGACCTCATGAACCACGGCACCACCGTGCGCCGGGAAGTGACGAACAAATGACCCTTGGAAAGCCGCCAAAAACCGTTTGCCCAAAAGGAAGGGGCAGTTTATACACTGCGCCCCCAGACTCGCGCGATTAGCTCAGTGGTAGAGCATTACCTTGACATGGTAGGGGTCACAGGTTCGAACCCTGTATCGCGCACCATCTTCGATTGAAGATTCAGTCCTACCGAACTCTATGAGCTTCAAAGATCGCTTTCTTGAGAAAGCCTGGCAGAGAGTCCTCGCCTTGCTGATTGTCTTTCCTCTCATTGTGCTGGGAGATTATATTTTGGGCGCCGATGGCCTGCACAAGTTCATGAACCATCTGAGCTACGTGCTCCTCGCGTTGATGGTTCCGCTTTTCGGCTATTTGCTTTGGCAGCGCTGGGAAATACACCAGAACAAGTTAAGAACTGCTCAATGGAAGCAGCGAATCCAGCAGATCGCAGACAGCACGGACAAACCTTACGACATCTTCACCTTCGATGATTTTTGCGAACTCACGGATGAATCTGAACTCGAAAGAACCATCGAGTTCCTGGAGCAGATGCCCAAGGGGCAGCGGCATGTGAACGAGGCATACGCGAAGGTGCTGGCAAAATACGGCGGACCGATTTGATGCCACCTAAGACATCGGCATCTGCGGCACGGTGATGATGAATTCCGCTCCCTGCCCGGCTTCACTTGTCACCGTCACGCTGCCGTGATGGGCTTCGACGATGGCTTTGACGAGGCTCAGGCCTAGGCCGAGGCCGCGCTGCGTGCGGCTCTTGTCGCCGCGGTAGAGACGCTCCCAGATGCGCGGCTGATCGTTCTCGGGAATGCCCATGCCGGTGTCGCGAATGTGGACGCTGACGGTGTTGGAACCGGAGGCACAGGACAGATGCACGCGCCCGCCATCCGGCGTGTATTTGAGAGCGTTGTCGAGGAGGTTGGCAAAGGCCTGACGCAGGCGGATGGGGTCCACGGAGGCCTGGCAATCTTTGGCGAAGTCGGTGGTGATGGTGATGTGCTTCTCCTCGCTGATGAGTTCGTAGAGCTCGATCACTTCCTTGAGCAGATCTGGGATGGAGGTGAGCGAGCGGTTGAGCTTCATCATCCCGGTCTCGGCCTCGCTGATGTCCATGAGTGCCTTGAGCATGGTGAGCACGCGGTCGGATTCTTCGACGCAATCGGCGAGCGCCTCTCGCGCGACAGGATCGGGCGTCGTCTGCACGGCGGCCTCGGCGGTTCCTCTCAAACGTGTGAGTGGCGTGCGCAGATCGTGGGCGACATTGTCGAGTGCGTCGCGCATGCCTTGAATGAGCGCCTGGTTCTTGTCGAGCACGCGGTTGAACTCGGTGGCAAGTTCCTCCAGCTCGGCCTGGCTGGCGCGGGCGGTGACGCGGGCGGAAAAGTTGCCCGTATCCGAGATGGTGCGGGCCGTGGCAACGACCTCGCGCACGGGCTGTGTGGCGCGATGAGCGAAGTAGGCCCCCCCGAGCACGGCGAGCAGCAGCGTGGGCGTCATCACCAGCAGGAAATTGCGGCGAAAGGGCTGCAGCACGGTCTCGCGGCTGTTCGTGCTGCGCCCCACCTGCAGGATGGAGCCGTCAGACAAACGGGCGGTGGCGACGGTGAGATCGCGCTCATCATCTTTTGGAATGCGCAGCCAGTCGGGCCGCGAGGTGTCGCTCTGCGGCTGCGTTGGCGCTGCCCCCACCTGCAGCCACTCGTTGGGCACATTCACGAAGAGCACGCTGCCCAGATTGCCGGTGACGCGGACGAAAAAGGACTTCGATTTGTCCGCATCGGTGCTGTTGCGCTCCACCAGATTGCGCAGCGCGGGCAGACCGCCATTGGCATACACGGCGGCGCATTCCTTCAAGCGCGCTTCGATCACTTCGCGGTCCTTGCGCTCCAGCGCGGAGGCGAGCAGCACGTAAAGCAAACCGAAGAGCACGACGGCGCTCAGCGTGAAGATCGTCGCGTAGCCGAGGGTGAGCTTCAATGCGAAGCTGCGTCCCCAGGTCTTAAACAGGTTTGAGGACATAGCCGACGCCGCGGATGGTGTGGATGAGTTTCACGTCGAAGTCCTTGTCCACCTTTGCCCGCAGGCGATGCACGAGAACGTCCACGACGTTGGTCTGGGGATCGAAGCTATAGTCCCACACATGCTCCAAGATCATCGTCTTGGTGACGACACGGCCCGGATGGCGCATGAGCAGCTCCAGCAGGGCGAACTCCCGCGTTTGCAGCTCAATACTGCGGCCCTCACGCGTCACTTCACGCGACAACAGATCGAGCTTGATGCCCGTGGCGCTCAGTGTCGTCGGCTCGACGACATGCGTGGCGCGGCGGATGAGCGCCTGCACGCGGGCCAGCAGTTCGGAGAAGGCGAAGGGCTTGGTGAGGTAGT
>DAORHS010000158.1:0-8604 GCA_035438165.1 Prosthecobacter sp. | reverse complement strand
GCGACGATCTTCGTGACCTTGCCGGAATGGTTTTCGAGCTGCAGGCCATTGAGCGCATTTGAGTAATCCGCGATCTCCACGATGCGCAATTCGGTGTCGAGGTGGGAGACAAGGTCGGAGAGATTCATGCTGGACAGCGGGGGTGGCGGTTCGATAGCATGCATATCATGTGCTGCTTCACGGGAAAAGTCGAGGAGGTCAAAAACACCCGCATCTTCGCACGGCTGGGCGAGCATGGAAACCAGGTGATTATCTACCAGATGTCTGTGAACGCGCCGCAGGATCTGGCGATGGTGCTGCCGATTCCGGTCAAGGAGGGCGTAGGCGAGGATGCGGTGAAGTTTTTTGATTTCTCTAAGTATGAGGACGTCTTCGAGGATTTGTGGGAGCTGTTTCCGCCGCCTCGATCGAGCCTGGCCGATCCTTTCGGTGCCGCACCCGCCGCAGCTGGGCATTCTCTCAAAGTCGTTTCCGTCGGCGCCTATGATGCGAGCTTCGTGCCGACCATCGCGGACTTCAGCCGGCTGGATGCACGATTCCGGCTGCCGGAGGGTGTGTGGGCGAAGCTTCCGGGTTATGCGGACTTTGGCTTTGCCGTATTCAAGTTGAAGCCGGGCAACGCGCAGGTACATCCGATGGCATTTTCGTTCCCAACCGCGCTGACGGACACGGTGTTCTTCCCGACGCTGCACATCCACGATGGCGAGGTGCATGCGAAGGAGATCTTCGATCACACGCTGTATTTGCAGGCGCCAGCGTCCAACCTGGCACGCGGCGGCTGGCGCGAATCTCCCGCGCTGGCGGTCACCAAGGTCAAATGTGGACTCACTCACGGCATGATTCGCCCGGAGCTGCATGTGTACAACCAGATCATGCGCGGTAAATTCGACAACGGCGATGTCGTGGCGAAAGTGCGCGCCGCTTAAACCCGCTGCGCATGCCTGAAGTCACGCGATTCGCCCCCAGTCCCACCGGATGGCTGCATCTGGGGCATGCGTATGCGGCGCTGTTCGCTCACGAAGCGGCAGAGGGCGGACGGTTTTTGATTCGCCTCGAGGACATCGACGGTGCGCGGGCACGGCCGGAGTATGAAGTGGCGATCTTTGAGGATCTGGCGTGGCTGGGTTTGACGTGGGAGGAGCCGGTGCGGCGGCAGTCGGATCACTTTGATGACTATCGTGCTGCTTTGGCGAAGCTGGAGGCGTTGAGCATCTTGTATCCCTGCTTCTGCACGCGGCGGGGGATTCAAGAGGAGATCGCGCTTGCTGGAAACGCACCGCAGGGACCGGATGGGCCCCTGTATCCGGGCACGTGCCGAAATCGCAGCGCGGGTGAACGTTCGGCACGCATCGCAAGCGGCGAGGCGTATGCCCTGCGGCTCGATGTGAGGAAGGCGATGGCGGGCGTGGGTGAACTGACTTGGAAAGATCGTGCAAAGGGAGCCTTCGCAGCGCGCCCGGATGTGTTCGGCGATGTCGTGCTCGCGCGAAAGGACACGCCCGCGAGCTATCACCTCGCGGTCGTGGTCGATGACGCGCTGCAAGGTATCACGCTCGTCACGCGCGGCGAGGACCTGCTGGAGGCGACGCATCTGCACCGGTTGCTGCAGGAACTGCTCGGGCTGCCGGTGCCGGAATGGCATCACCATCGGCTGATCACCGACGAAAGTGGCAGACGACTGGCGAAGCGTGATGATGCACGTTCACTGCGAAGTCTGAGATCCGCTGGGTGGACACCAGAGCAGGTGAAGGCGGCGGTGCTGTGATCAAAAACCAAACAACGGTGGGGGCACGATCTGCACACCACCGCCGCCGAGCGGATTGCCCTTGGTCTCCTCGATCTCGGAGACGACGCCGTCCTTGAAGCTCACGCCGAGCGTGCCGACCTCGACCTTCACATAAATCACGGTCTGCACAAGCTGTCCGAAGGCGTTCACCGAGGTGGTCGTCTGCGGCACCCGGTCGTAAATGCTAAACTCCAGTTTCTCCTCCTTGCCCTGCGCATTGACCTTCGCGCTGGTGCGGGAGGGCTTGCCAAGTGAAGCCTGTACCTCCTGGCTGGTCATGCCGAGTGCGACCTGATGCTTCTCGATCAACTCCGCGACCTTTTGCGTGCGTTCGAAGAGCTTTTTGAGATTGGCGGCCAGATTCGGATCGGCGGAAAGCATGTCCGCCTGGCGCACCCAGCCGGCGACATCGCCATGCCGTGCCCGGCCGCGCACGCGATAGGCGGTGTCAGACATGGCGATGAGCGTGACCAGTGTGCCCGGCGCGAAGGAACCGAGCGCGCCTTGGAACTTGCTGGTAGGGTACACCGGCGCTTCAAGCTGGACTTTGAGCACGACGGGTTTCGGCGTCATGCCCTCCACCGAAAAGGTGCCGGGTTCCAGGGTTTGCAGCGACGATTTGTTGCGCGGCGAGGAGGTGACAGGAAACTGCGCCTGGACCGCCTGAGTGATGAGGACGGCGGCGAGGACCAAACAGTGCGCTTTCATGAGTCGGTGGGAGTTGGGTTGAGAATACCCGACTCCGACGCATCCCGGCAACCTTTTGTTCGACGCCCAAATTCTCCCGCGTATCCCTTCCCACTTCAAGACCATGCCCAACGGACCCCTTTCGACCAAGCTCTTCGACCTCGCCAAGCAGTACATTCCCGGCGGGGTGAACTCCCCCGTGCGCGCCTTCCGCAACGTCGGCGGCGATCCCTTCTTCGTGAAACGCGCCAAAGGCTGCCGCATCTACGATGTCGATGACCGCTGCATGATCGACTACGTCGGCACCTGGGGCCCGGCCATTCTCGGCCACGCGCCGATTCCCGTGATCGAGGCCATTCACAACGCCGCCAAGGACGGCGTCAGCTTCGGCATCCCGAACCTCTACGAGGTCGAGATGGCCCGCACGATCTGCGAATGGGTGCCCAGCATTCAAAAGGTGCGCATGGTCAGCAGCGGCACGGAGGCCACAATGTCAGCCATCCGTCTCGCGCGTGGATTCACCGGACGCGACCGCCTGGTGAAGTTCGACGGCTGCTACCACGGCCACAGCGACAGCCTCCTCGTCGCCGCCGGCAGCGGAGCGCTCACGCATGGCAATCCCGACAGCGCCGGTGTGCCGAAGGTCTTCGCCGAATTGACGAGCGTGCTGCCCTTCAACGACGAAGCGGCGTTGGAAGAGCTGTTTGAAAAACAGGGCCACGAAATCGCCTGTGTCATCGTCGAGCCCTATCCGGCGAACGCGGGCCTGATTTTGCCAAAACCCGGCTTCCTGCAAAAGCTGCGCGACATCACCACCAAGCACGGTGCGCTGCTCATTTTCGACGAAGTGATGACCGGCTTCCGCCTCGCCAAAGGCGGCGTGCAGGAGTTGGAAAAGATCACTCCCGATCTGACCTGCCTCGGCAAGGTCATCGGCGGCGGTTTGCCCGTCGGAGCCTTCGGCGGCCGCGCGGACATCATGGACAAGCTCGCGCCGGTCGGCCCCGTGTATCAGGCCGGCACGCTCAGCGGCAATCCCGTCGCTCTCGCCGCCGGTCTGGCCCAACTCCGCGAGCTGGAGAAGAAAAACGGCTACGTTTTGCTCGAAAACCTCGGCCAGATCATGGAAACCGCCGTGCTCGACGTGCTCAAGAAAAAGGGCCTCAACTACCGCTGGTATCGCAAAGGCAGCATGTTCTGCCTGTTCTTCACCGAGAAGGAAGTCCACAACCTCCAGGACGCCAAGACCTCCGACCTCGCCGCCTTCCGCAAATTCTTCCACCACTGCCTCGACCACGGCGTGTACTTTGCCCCCAGCCAGTTCGAGACCGGCTTCATCAGCATGGCCCACAGCCGCGATGATCTGGAACAGACGGCGGAAGTCGCCGCAGCGGCGCTGGCAGCCTTGTAAAAAAGCCGTGCCGCCATTCCAGCGGCATGTTAATCTTCCACCATGCCCGAGTTCACGATCTATCTTCCTGAAACGCTGGTGCCGCTCCTCAACCGCAAGGCCAAGGAAAAGAACGAGTCACCCGAGAGCTGCCTTGCCGCCATCGTCGCCGTGTCGCTTGAAGACGAGTCGAAAGCCGATCCGGCACGCGAACGCCTTGAAGACATTCTGGAGGAGCGGATGAAGGGGCCTTTTGTGCCGGTGCCTGACGATCTTGTCGAGAGGGTGATGGCGAAAGCCATGGCGAGAATCCAACAGCGGCAGACGCATGTTTGACCCGCATCGGCACATGCATCCCGATGTGGAGGAGGTGGATCTTGTCGAGATCGCCAGTTACATCGCCAGTGACGACCCGGCTGCTGCTAAACGGGTGCTCGGTGCCATTCGCGAATTGTTCATCGAACTGGCGAACCGGCCCATGATGGGAACGGAATACCATCCTCTCCGCCGCACGCTTCGTGGCGTTCGCATGATTCCCGTGGTCGAATACCCGAACTACCTGATCTACTATCTCCCGCTTCCTGAGAACACTGGCATCCGCATCCTTTATGTCCTCCACGCCGCCCGGGACTCGGCCACCTTCGCCAAGGAACACCGCCGTCAGTAACCATTCGTCATTTTATGCCCTCCCCCCGCTTCGCCGTCGCCCAGCTCGATGAAATCCCGCCCACGCCCTGTCCCTGCGGTCAGGCGCGGCGTGCCTTCAAGGAAGACTGGAACACCCTCGCCACCGTGCATCTCACGGATATCCACGCGGACTCGAAGGCGCACTGGCATGAGAAGATGACGGAGATCTACATCGTCCTCGAAGGCGAAGGCCATCTCGAAGCCGACGGGCAGATCATCCCGCTCAAGCCGATGACCACGGTCATGATCCGCCCCGGTTGCGTGCATCGCGCGGTGGGCAAGCTGAAGATCATCAACGTGCCGATGCCTCCGTTTGATCCGGCGGATGAATTTGAAGTGTAACATCCGCGCATGAGAGACCTCATCACCAGCATTGACTCCACGCGGCTGGGCTTTTTCAAGTCGATCCTCGATGAAGCTGAGATCCCCTGCTTCATCCGCAACGAGACGACGGCACAACTGGCCAACATCTTCATCGGCCCGCTGCAGCCGACCCTCTGCCTGTTGAACGACGCCGACTATGAGGAGGCCAGTGCCCTGCTCAGGGAGCACCAGTCTCCCCAGGTCATGTCATCGGAAGAATGGCTCTGCCCCGCGTGCAAAGAATCCAATCCGGCCTCGTTTGAGCTGTGTTGGAAATGCCAGGCCCCCAAACCCGAATGATCCAGACCATGAACAAGCTTGCTGTCCTTCTGTCGCTCGTGCTTCTGCCAGCTCTCTCGATCGCTGACACGCCGAAGGGCTTTCACGAACTCAAGATCGGCGATGCGGCGCCCGATTTCGAACTGATCGGCATCGATGAGGAAAAACACACGCTCAAGGATTACGCAGGCGCCGATCTGCTCATGATCGCCTTCCTCAGCAACCACTGCCCGACCTCGCAGGCGGTGGAAGGCCGCATCAAGAAGCTGGTGAAGGACTACAAGGGCAAGGGGCTGAAGCTCGTGGCGATCAATCCGAACGACCCTGCCGCGCTGCGACCGGACGAACTCGGCTATTCGAAGTACAATGACAGCTTCCCCGAGATGAAACGACACGCGGAGGAGCAGAAGTTCAACTTTGACTACCTTTATGACGGCGACACCCAGAAGACCGCGCTCGCCTACGGCTGCCTCGCCACGCCGCACGTCTTCCTTTTCGACAAGGAGCGCAAGCTTCGCTATCAGGGCCGGCTCGATGATTCGCGTTACGCTGACGAGGCCGCGGTGGCCTCGCCGGATGCGCGCAATGCCATCGAGGCACTGCTCGCGGGCAAACCGGTGCCGGTGGAGGTCACCAAGCCTCATGGCTGCTCCACCAAATGGATCGACAAACGCCAGCAGGTCGCCACCGACAACGAGAAATGGGAGAAGGGGGAGGTCGTGGTCGAACTGATCGACTCCAAGGGCATCGCGGCACTGAGGAAGAACGACACAAAGAAAGTCCGCTTCTTCAACGTCTGGGCCACCTGGTGCGGCCCGTGTGTGGAGGAGTTCCCCGAACTCGTCGCCACCTCGCGCAAGTTTGGCCTGCGCGATTTCGAGTTCATCAGCATCAGCATCGACGATCCCGGCACCATCGACGAGGTGAAGGCCTTCCTCGAAAAGAACAACGCCGTCGTGCCGGACAAACTGAAGCCCTCGCTCAAGGCCGAGGGCCGCAAAGGCAACGCCTATGTCTTCCAGGGCACCAGTCACGATGACCTCATCAAGGCGCTCGATCCCGAGTGGCCCGGCCCGATTCCGCACACGCTCGTCGTGGCTCCGGGCGGCGAGGTCATCTTCCGTCACAACGGCGAGATCGACGGCGATGAATTGCGCGCCAAGATTCTCGAGTTCATGGGCCGGTTTTATGTGCCGGAGCAGTAGTGCAATCGTCTCGATTGCTCCGGTGATTGCTCCGGTCGTTGGGTGAATGCAAGCGGGACGCTTGCACCACATCAAAACCAGCCGCACACCAGCTTCACGAAACGCAGTCCTTCGGTCGTGAGCTTGCCGGTGCTGCCGCTGCCCGTCACGCAACCGCGGGTGTGTGTGTAGTGCGGGATGCCGGCGTCCTTCACCCAGACCACGGTGGGCTGCGAGACGGTCAGATTGGAGGCTTTGACGGCCAATGGCAGCCCCCAGCGGCTGAAGGTGACCTCCCAGCTCGCCGGTCTGCCTGCAGGGCGCGGGCCATCGAGCAGCCATGGATAATTCTTCACGATCTCCATCTCCGCATTCCCCGGCACCGCCACGCGGTAGCCGCTTTCCGTCGCACGCACGGCTTCGACGGCGGTGAGGCCCGGATTCTTCTTTTGCACGAGGTAGAGCGACTGCAGATCAAGGCCGATGAGGTTCAGCCCGTTGAACACCCCATGATGATTCGGCGTGGCAAAGTTCGCCGCGTGCCACACCTCGAAGCGGCTGGAGAGAAACAGGTTCAGCTCCACATGCACATGCGCCCGGCGCTGGTCGATGCCGCTGCCGGTGTAACCGAGAATCCCCAGCACCGTGCCCGCTTTCACGCGCTGTCCGGCGCTGACCCGCGCTGCAGACAGATGCGCGTAGAGTGAGAAGAACGGGCTGCCGCCCACGTCGTGCCGCACCACGACGTAACGGCCGTAGTTGCTCAGATTCGAGGCCGCCGCCGCATACACCACGACACCATCGGCGATGGCGCCCACCTCATCCTGCGGATTTCCCTTCGCATCTCGCTGAAGCGGTTTGATGTCGAGGCCTTCATGAAACCGCGCATAGGCGATGCCCCTGCCGATGCGGCGAGGATCGCGGACGAAGCCAAACTGTCCGCCTTCCCACGGAGTCGATTTCTCCCCTTCGAAGTCGCGGTCCACGAACTGAAAAAAGGCCGACGGCTGTTCAAACAGCGCATGATTGCCGGTGGGAAGCTGCAACTGCTGCGCCGACACCGCTCCGGCAAGCAGGCAGAACACCGACCATGTCAGAACCATGCGTTTCATCAGGTGCCGGGCAGTTTGTAGCCTTCAAGCGGGATGTCCTTCGTCTTGGGCGCCGGGCGGACAACGCCTCGCTCCCGGTCACGCTCAGCGGCTTTCTCGGCAGCCTCCGCCTCCTTGGCGACCCGGCGCGAGTTCAGCTTCTCCTTGTCGGTGGACGGCAGCATGTCCATCCAGCGCGAAGACGACTTCATGTATTTGATGCGCGGGTAAAATTTGTCCATCTCATCAATCGTCTCCTTCGACAGCCCGCGCCAGATGGTGAAGCGGCCGTCGGTGATCGGCTGGTCGAGCTCGACCATGTCGATGGGCAGTGCATTGACCATCGTGAGCATCGCCATGCCATGGCTCATGCGGGAGGCGAGCTCGAGCGAGTTGCGGCCCTTCGTGTCGAGCTGCAGCAGCACGCCGTAGCCCTGGCCGTCCTCGGCCGGGAACGGCTCAAAGCCCGAGATGCTGCGCTGGCTGAATTCCGGAATCTTTTTGAAGGCGATCTCCCGCCCCCCGATCGGCAGCCTCATGATCTCGCTCGGATGCTCGATCGCGTCCGTCTGAACATGCGCGGTGATCAGCAGCTTGTTCTCACGAAGAACGTCGCAACTGGCCAGCAGTCCGGTCAGGGGCAGCATCAGGACGGCGAGGGGAATTCGATTCATGCGCGTATCAAACCAAAGTCACACCTGCTTTGCAACCCTGGAGGCTGGCGCCGCTCCGAAACTTCCACGCCAGCCGTTCCATCCGCCGATTTGACAAGCCGGTGAATCACCGGACTTTCCGCGCACCCCCTCTCCCACCATGCCAGAAGATGTCCGCACCCTCCTTACCCAGGCCCAGATGGCCGACGGAGTGGCGGCTTTGGCCCGGAGCATCTGCGAGGAGAATCAAGGCGCGGAAAGCATCGCCCTCGTCGGTATTTTCACCCGCGGCGTGCCGCTGGCGAAGCGCATCGCCGCGGAGATCGAAAAACTCGGATGCACCCGGCCGCTCGTCGGCACCATCGACATCACCCAGTATCGCGACGATCTGAACACCTTTCAGATGGTGCCGAAGCTCGAAGGCTCAGACATCGCCTTCGACATCGACGATCTCAACGTCGTGCTCTGCGACGAGGTCATCTTC
>DAORHS010000157.1:0-8613 GCA_035438165.1 Prosthecobacter sp. | reverse complement strand
GAGTATGGCGAACGTGTCCGCCGTAGCCTTGGCGAAGGAGGAAGCCTACTCGCCACTTTGTCGTGATGCGTGAACGCAGGAAAACCAGGCGAGTTAAAAACTCGCGCTCCAGCTCAATGCACCGTCCCGCCGCGCACCTCGATTTTCTCCCGCGCCTGCTCCACCGGCACATGACGCGGCGTGTTTGCCGCCGCGCCTTGCGGACGCGCCCAGCGGATGCCGTTGGCGATCACGCGCTGCACGTCGGGATGGTGATAAATCGGATACACCTCATGGCCGGTGCTGAAGTAAAAGATGCGACCACTGCCGCGTGTCCATGTCGCTCCGCTGCGGAAAACCTCGCCTCCTTGAAACCACGACACAAAGATCAGCTCGTCCGGCGTCGGAATGCCGAACGGCTCGCCATACATCTCCGATTGCTCGATCTCGATGCAGTCGCCCAGCCCCGCCGCGATGGGATGCCCCGGATTCACCACCCACACGCGCTCGCGCTCGCCCGCTTCGCGCCAGCACAGCGCGCAGCTCGTGCCCATGAGCCGCTTGAAGACCTTCGACCAGTGCCCCGAGTGCAAAACGATCAACCCCATGCCTGCGAGCACGCGCTGCTGCACCCGCGTGACCAGCTCGTCGCTCACCTGATCATGCGCCGCATGCCCCCACCAGAGCAGCACGTCCGTTTGATCCAGCACCACCGGCGGCAGCCCCTCCTCCGGCTCGTCGAGCGTGGCAGTGTGGACGTGGAAGTCGCCATGCTTTGCCAAGGCCGCCTCCAGCGCCCCGTGAATGCCGTTCGGGTAGATGGCGGCGACATCAGGATTCTGACGCTCGTGAACGAACTCGTTCCAAATGGTGACGCGGATGGGAGGATGAGTCGGCATAGGGTGAAGGGATGAATGCATGGAGCATCCTGTTTGAATGCTTTATGTATCTTCCGAAGTGAGTCGGTCAAAAACAGGATAAAATTGCCTTTTTGCCAACCTCATCTTGTTTTCATCGGTTTCACGAGAATCAAATTCGCAGGGTCATCTGGGTTCATTTCGGCTGCTGTCTTGACCATCCCTTGACCTTTGACGCGAAGCAATCGAACCGCCGCCGCCACCCAGACTACGAAGCCCCTCTTGCAACCCCGCCCCGTGTGCGGACGTTAGCTCTGTATCCCCACCATGAGCGAAACGTCCGCCCAACCTCCCAAGTTTACCAACGCCCTCGCCAAGGAGCGCTCGCCCTACCTGCTGCAGCACGCGCACAACCCCGTGAACTGGCTGCCGTGGGGCGAGGCGGCGTTCAAGCTCGCGAAGGAGCAGGACAAGCCAATTTTTCTCTCCTCCGGTTACTCGACCTGCCACTGGTGCCACGTCATGGAGCGTGAGTCGTTTGAGAACGAGGAAGTCGCGAAGCTCATCAACGACAACTTCATTCCCATCAAAGTCGATCGCGAGGAGCGGCCCGACGTTGATCTCACCTACATGACCTACGTTCAGGCCGCCAGCGGTCACGGCGGCTGGCCGATGAGCGTCTTTCTCACCCCCGAGCTGAAGCCGTTCTATGGCGGCACCTACTATCCGCCGGAGAACACGCCGGGCCGGATCGGCTTCAAGAACCTGCTCAACGAGCTGCACAAGGTGTGGACGGAAGATCGCAAGGGCATCGAAGAACGCGCCACGCGCTCCGTGGAGAAGCTGCAGGAGCATCTCGACAACGAAAACACCGCCATCGCCGACATCAATCACGACACGCTCGTGCAGAAGGCCTACGACGACCTTTCCGGCTCCTTCGACTACCATGAAGGCGGCTTCGGCGGCGCACCGAAATTCCCACGGCCCACCACGCTGAACCTGCTCATGCGCATTCACCGCATCCTCGCCGAGCGGAAGGGCGAAGACCGCGTTTCCGAAAGCCAGTGGGCCATGGAGATGACCGTCAAAACCCTGCGCGGCATGGCGAACGGCGGCATGCGCGACCACATCGGCGGCGGCTTCCATCGTTACAGCGTCGATGCCTACTGGCACATCCCGCATTACGAAAAGATGCTCTACGATCAGGCGCAGCTCCTCACCGCCTACACGGAAGGCTGGCAGCTCACGCAGAACGTGCTCTTTGAAACCATCGCGCGCAGCACCGTCGCCTATCTCAAACGCGACCTGCGCCACAAGGACGGCGGCTTCTTCTCCGCCGAAGACGCCGACAGCCTCGCCACCGCCGATGCCGCGCACAAAACCGAAGGCGCCTTCTACGTTTGGAAAGCCGCCGAGATCGACGAACTCCTCGGCAAGGAAGACGGCAGCATCTTCCGCTACGCCTACGGTGCCCGCCGCGATGGCAATGCGCGGCCCGAAAGCGATCCTCAGGGCGAGCTCAAAGGCCTCAACACCCTTTACCGCGCCGTGTCATTCAAGAAGACCGGCGAGTACTTCAAGAAGTCCCCTGACGAGATCAAAGTGATCATCGACAAGGGCATCTCAACGCTCTTCGACGCCCGCAACAAACGCCCGCGCCCGCATCTCGATGACAAAATCATCGCCGCGTGGAACGGACTCGCCATCGCCGGACTCGCCCGCGCCGGAGCCGCGTTTGGCGACTCTGAAACCGTCTCGCTCGCCGCCGGAGCAGCGCAGTTCATCCACGATCAGCTCTGCACCACGCCCGGCAAAGGCCTGCACCGCTCCTGGCGCGAAGGCGAACGCGGGCCCAAGGCCTTCGCCATCGACTACGCCTGCCTCATCCATGGCCTGCTCGATCTCTACCAGGCCTCCTTCGACGTGAAATGGCTCCAATGGGCCACCGCCTTACAAAGCGAGATGGACACGCTGTTTCTCGACACGAAAAACGGCGGCTACTACAGCGTCCACACCGACATGCCCAACAGCGTCCTCCGCATCAAGGAAGACTACGACGGCGCCGAGCCCTCGCCGAACTCACTGGCCGCTCTCAACCTCGTGCGCCTCAGCGCCCTGCTCGCCAAGGACACCTGGAAGCAGCAGGCCGAAAAAATCTTCGCCCTCTTCGGCTCCACGCTTCAGAGCAGCCCCTCCTCCGTGCCCGTCATGGCCATCGCCTTCGACCTGCACCATCGTGGCAAGCAGCAGATCGTCCTCGCCGGCGATGCCACCACGCCCGAGTTCAAAGCGCTCGCCAATCACCTCCACCGCAAGTTCCTCCCCAACGCCGCCCTCCTCCACGCCGACGGCGGCGCAGGCCAGCAATGGCTCGCCACGCACAACGAAGCCATCGCCGGCATGAAACCTGTCGGCGACAAACCCGCCGCCTACGTCTGCCAAAACTTCACCTGCCAGGCTCCCGTGACGACGGTGGAGGATTTGGAGAAAGTGTTGGGCAAGTGACCGCTGTTGAGCATGTCAGCCCAAGAAAAACAGTCTAAAAAACTACAGTGCTACCTCTGTGGAGCATTTGATCCAAAAACGCGCGATCATATTCCACCCAGAGGATTTTTCCCTGAACCACGACCAACAAATCTGATCACGCTTCCATGCTGCGAGAGATGCAATAACTCTTGTTCAAAGGATGATGAGGCGATGCGAGTTTGGTTGTCATCAGGGATGGGGCACACTCCCGCAGCCGAGTGGATCATCGAGAACAAAGTTTTTCCTGGCACGTTCACAAGGAGCCCCGCCTTCCGCTCGGAGGTTCTCTCAAGAATGGAAGACACCATCATTACCAATGAAGATGGGGAACAAATCGAAGCCGTAAAATTTTCGATGAACCGAGAGAGGGTTGAAAGTTTTGTCGTCCGCGTAGCAAAAGGATTGCAAAAAACTTACTTCCCAAATTTGGACGCGAGTCGTGACACATGGCGCGGATTGCATGTTGGAACCAGACTTGATGATTTGGCCAAGATCGAGCCACTTCGAGATGGCTTGCCCCACTATGACTATCGCGGCGATGGCGTGATACAGTATCGCTTCGGGTTCACAAAAGAGTTATCGACCGGCATTTGGCTTTTGGTCTTTTATGGAACTGCGATTTTTATCGTGACTCATCGTCGTGAAGATAGGAACAAGCTGTCTGATATTGAAGGCGAGTGACCCCACGATCCCGAAGGGATCATCGAAGGTAGCCAGGGGTCAAATGACCCCTGGATGACGTGTGAACCCCACGCTCTCTCAAGGGCGCATGCCGGAGGCATGCTAGCGCTAGGCGAAAGCTTTGTGGCCTCGCTTGCAGACATGGGGACGAACACGGCGCTGGCATCCCTTTCGGGATGCGCCCTTGAGGTGGAGGAGGCGTTGATCCGGCTTTCCGGAGGTCTGCGACCTCCGGCTACCGGCGATGATCCCTTCGGGATCGAGGGTGTGACATTCGTTGCGCAACATCGAGGGCCGGAGGCTTGCCCGTCCCCGCCTTTTCATCCCCTCCCCTCCGCCTCAATCCAAATACCGCTCTTCAAACGCCACGCCTGTCCGCCGCAACATCGCCACCAACTCCTCGCGGAATGTCCGCACGCGATGATGCTCCTCTTGATTGCTGACGTAATCGCGCACCGATTCAATCGCCGTCGGACTCACCGTGAACGCCGCATAACCTTCCTGCCACGCGAAATGCGGCTCATGGAGCGTGTCCTTCACCCAATTCGTCGCGTCCTTCTTCAAATCGCGCATGAAGTCGGAGAGGCAATGCGTCGGTTTGAGGCCGAACAGCAGATGCACATGATCCGCCACACCGCCGACACAAACCGGCGTGCCCTCCAGCCCGCGAATCATGCCGCCGAGGTATTCATGCAATCGCGGACGCCATGAGGCGGCGATGACGGGCTCCCGGTTCTTGGTGGAGAAGATCACATGGTAGTGCAGCGAGGTGAAGGTGCCGGGCATGCGGAGGTGTGGGGTGGAAAGGCGGCGCTAGCATGCCTCCGGCATGCGCCCTTGGGCAACGGGTTTTGTGGCACGTTTACCAGGGGTCATGCGACCCCTGGCTACCTTCTGTGATCCCTTCGGGATCAAATCCGCTCACGGATGCCCGCTTTCTTTTCGTGACCTTGAGCGCCCGTTTGCCACTTTGGGGCGTATCGCTACTCTCGCGCTCCCCCCCATGCCTCGTGTTGCCAAAAAATCCGCCACCGCTCGTCAACCGCGAACTGCGAACCGTGAACTGCGAACTGACGACGTCATCCGCATTCGCGGAGCGCGGCAGAATAATTTAAAGGGGATCGATCTCGATCTGCCGCTGGGAAAGCTGAATGTGATCACGGGGCCGAGCGGCTCGGGGAAGTCGTCGCTGGCGTTTGATACGATCTATGCGGAAGGACAGCGGCGGTATGTGGAGACGTTTTCGCCGTACACGCGGCAGTTCTTCGAGCGGATGGACAAGCCGCAGGTGGATTCGATCGAGGGCATCCCTCCCGCCATCGCCATCGAGCAGGTGAACAACATGCGCAGCACGCGCTCGACGGTCGGCACGATCACGGAGATCAATGATTACCTCAAGATGCTGTTCCCGCGCATCGCCTCGGCGACGTGTCCGTCATGCAAACAGCCCGTGAAGCCGGAAACGGCGGAGAGCATCCTGCACACGCTGCTGCATGGTCACACAGGAAAGCAGGCGCTCATTCTGTTTCCCGTCCCGGTGCCGAAGAACACGGCCCCGGCTGATTTTGCGGCCTTCCTACAAGCTCAGGGCTTTGTGCGCATCTGGTTGTATGGACAGATCGTGCGCCTTGATGAAATCACGGAGCGCAAACTGCCTGCGCAAGTGATGGTGGTGCAGGATCGTGTGACGCTCGAAGCGAAGCAGCGTGCGCGTATTAGCGAGGCGGTGGAAGCAGCGCTGCGGTTTGGGAAAGGCAAGGTCGCTGTCGCATTCGAAGTTTCAGGTTCCAAGTCTCAAGTTTCAAGTTCCGAGTCCGCCAACTTGAAACCTGAAACTTTAAACTTCAGCACCGACTGGTCTTGCGCGAGTTGTGACATCACGCTGCCAGCACCGACGCCGGGCCTGTTCAGCTTCAATTCACCCATCGGCGCGTGTCCGACGTGTCGTGGCTTTGGCCGCACGCTCGGTCTAGACATGGGGAAGGCGATTCCCGATGAGTCACTGAGCATCAATCAAGGTCTGGTGCGGCCTTTTCAAGGCAGCACCTATGGCGAGTCGCAGCTCGATCTCGAACGCGCAGCACGGAAGCGTGGCGTCGATATTCACAAGCCGTTTGAAGATTACAGCGATGCGGATCGCAAATGGCTCATCGAAGGCACGAACGACGATCCTGAAGTCGCCTACAATCGCGGTGAGTGGTATGGTGTGCGCGGGTTCTTCAAGTGGCAGGAGTCCCGCAGCTACAAGATGCATGTGCGCGTCTTCTTGAGCCGCTACCGCGCCTACACCGAGTGCATGGACTGTGGTGGCGGTCGTTTGAAGAAGGAGGCGCACAGCTTCCGCATCGGCGAGCACACGCTGGCGGATCTGTGGCGTCTGCCGGTGAGCGATCTGCATCCGCTGGTGCAATCCTGGTCACTCAAGGACGGCGATCACGTCGCTGCGATGCTGCGCGATGAAATCGCCAGTCGCATCAGCTACATGGATCGTGCAGGCCTCGGTTATCTGAATTTGGATCGCCAAACACGCACCTTGAGTGGAGGCGAGCTTCAGCGCGTCAATTTGACGACCTGTCTCGGCGCTTCACTGGTGAACACGCTGTTCGTGCTCGATGAACCAAGCATCGGCCTGCATCCGCGCGACATCGGCCGCCTCATCGGCGTCATGGAAGGCCTGCGCGACAAAGGCAACACGCTGCTCGTCGTCGAGCATGAGGAAGCCGTGATGCGCAGCGCGGACAACGTCATCGACATTGGACCCGGGCGTGGTGACAAAGGAGGCAAACTGGTGTTTAGCGGCCCGCTGTCGAAGCTGAGCGCGAAAGTGGGTTCGTTGACGGGAGATTATTTGTTTGGGAGGAAGTCGGTGCCTGTGCCGAAGGAGCGGAGACCCGTTTCAAGTTTAAAGTCTCAAGTTTCAGGTTCGGAGGTCGCTACACCCAAAGGCACACGCAAGCGCCAACTTGAAACTTTAAACCTGAAACCTGGAACTCTCTCGATCCACGGCGCGCGTCAAAACAACCTCAAGAAGCTCGACGTGGACATCCCGCTCGGCGTGTTCTGCTGTGTCACAGGCGTCAGCGGCTCCGGCAAATCGACGCTCGTTCATGACGTGCTATACCGGAACCTGCAAAAGCTGCGCGGCGAGGTTTGCGAAGATGAACCGGGCCGCGTGAGCAAGATCACGGGGCATGAAGATCTGCGTGAGGTTGTGATGGTGGATCAATCGCCTCTGGCACGCACACCGCGTTCGACGCCAGCCGTTTTCCTCGGTGCTTTTGATCACATCCGTACGCTGTTCTCCGAAACCGACGATGCGAAAGCGCAGGGCATCATGCCGGGCTTCTTCAGCTTCAATTCCGGCGAAGGCCGCTGCGAGCGATGCGCGGGCAATGGCTACGAGAAGATCGAGATGCAGTTCCTCAGCGATCTCTATGTGACGTGCCCCGAATGCGAAGGCCGTCGCTATCAGCCGCATGCGCTGAAAATCTTGCTGCATGGCAAAAGCATTCACGTTGTGCTCGGATTGACCGCCGAGGAGTCGGTGGAGTGGTTCAGCAGCCCGTTGTTTGAGTCGTCAAAGAAAGCCGCGCAGATCGTGGTGCAGCTTCAAATGCTCAACGAAGCCGGTCTTGGCTACTTGAAGCTCGGGCAGCCGCTCAACACGCTTTCGGGTGGTGAGGCGCAGCGTTTGAAGCTCATCGGGCACCTCATCGAGAACCCTACCGATCCCAAAGCGAAGCAAGGCTCCGGCAGCCTGCTCCTGCTCGACGAGCCGACCACCGGCCTGCACTTCGATGACATCGCGCTGCTGGTGAAGCTGCTGCAACGCCTCGTCAACGAAGGCCACAGCCTGCTCGTCATCGAGCACAACCTCGAAGTCATCAAATGCGCCGACTGGGTCATTGATCTGGGGCCGGAAGGCGGGGCTGCGGGCGGGATGCTCGTGATCGCTGGGACTCCCGAAGAAGTCGCGGAGTGTGCGGCATCGCATACCGGACGTTATCTCCGTGAGTTGGTTTCAAGTTCCAAGTCTCAAGTTTCAAGTCGCGTTGCCGAATCGGCTGCCAGCTACCGCACGCGCCAACTTGAAACTTTAAACCTGAAACCTGAAACGAAGAACGTCATTAGCATTCGTGGTGCGCGTGAGCACAACCTGAAAAACATCAGCCTCGACATCCCGCGTGACGAATTCGTCGTCGTTACCGGCCTGAGCGGCTCGGGCAAGTCGTCGCTGGCGTTTGATTTGATCTTTGCGGAAGGGCAGCGGCGCTTCCTCGACAGCATGTCGGTGTATGCGCGGACGTTTGTGGAGCAGATGGAGAAGCCGGAGGTCGATTTGATCACGGGCGTGCCGCCGACGGTGGCCATCGAGCAGCGCATCTCGCGTGGCGGTGGCAAATCGACGGTGGCGACGGTGACGGAGTCGTATCACTTCCTGCGCCTGCTGTTTGCGAAGCTGGGCACGCAGTATTGCCCGAAGTGTGCCGTGCCGGTGAAGAAACAGAGCGTGCAGTCCATTTTGAATGCGGTGATGAAGCAGGCTACCAAAGGGCCGCTGCATCTGCTG
>DAORHS010000156.1:0-8634 GCA_035438165.1 Prosthecobacter sp. | reverse complement strand
CCATCGAGAACCGTGGGCCGTTCAAGACGATCAAGACCAAGCTGCCCGGCGTGCGCATCTGCGAATTTCTGCCGAAGCAGGACGCCATGCTCGACCAGTTCACGATCATCCGCTCGGTCGATTGCCGCTTCAGCAATCACGAGCCGAACATGGTCATGCAGACCGCGAATCTCGCCAATGAGCCGCGCACCAACCCGAAGGCGAAGCATTTTCCCTCCTTTGGAAGCATCGTCGCGAAGCATCGCGGCCCGAATCATCCGGCGATGCCGCCCTACGTCGTGCTGAACATGAAATCGCGCTCGCACGTGGCCTGGGGTGGTTATCTCGGCACGCAGTATGATCCGTTCGACGGCAACAACGCCGCGAAACTCTTCCAACTGCCCACCGGACTCAGCATGGACCGCCTGTACGCCCGCCAGACGCTCAGCCGGCAGATGGACGGCCTGCGCGCGGAACTCGACGCCAGTGGCATGATGGCCGCCACGGACAGCTTCGGCCAGAAAGCCTTCGACATCGTCGCCGGTGGCCGTGCGCAGGAGGCCTTCGATTTGGAAAAGGAGCCGAAAAAGGTGCGCGACCGCTACGGCGAGCACGATTGGGCCAAACAAGCGCTGCTGGCGCGTCGTCTCGTCGAGCGCGGCTCCTCCTTTGTCACCATCGACCTCAGCAATCACAGCGCCTCCGGCACCTGGGACACGCACGGCGACAACATCCCGCCCTACGGCGGCATCTGGAACGGCCTGCGCCCGCTGCTGCCTGTCTTCGATCACGTCATCACCACGCTGGTGAACGATCTGCGCGCGCGCGGCATGCTCGACGACACGCTCGTCATCGCGATGGGCGAATTTGGCCGCACTCCAAACCTCGGCACCCAAGGCAGCACCGATGGCCGCAACCACTGGCCCGTCGTGATGAGCATGTCCCTCGCCGGCGGCGGCTTCCGTCACGGCCGGGTCATCGGATCATCCACCAAAGACGGAGCCGAGATCGACGAACGCCCCGTCACTCCCGGCGACCTCGCCGCCACCATCTACCACCACATGGGCGTGCCGCTCGACGCGACCTACATGGACCATCAGGGTCGGCCGAATTTCATCGTGGATCAGGGGAAGCCGCTGGCGGAGTTGATCTGATCCAGCGGCTTTTGGGACGGCACGGGCAGGGGAGGGATGCCGTGTGACGTTTCTGAGGCCGAAAAACTGCTTGCCGCAGGAGGGGATGCCGGTAACATCGCGCCCCCCTTTCGCCGGGCCATGTTGGTCAGGCCAAAGGGTTCAACCCGAAGCCCGATCAACCGGATCAGCCCCTGAGGCTGAGCGTTTTGCCCCCCAGACGTGCGGAAGACAGGCACCCTCATCCAAATACATGTCAACACAGATCCTCGCCGAACTCGTCGAAGCCGGAGTCCATTTCGGACATCAAACCAAGCGCTGGAACCCCAAGATGAAGAGCTTCATCATGGGCACCAAGAACCAGATCCACATCCTCAACATCGAGGAAACCGTCAAACAAATCGACAAGGCGGCTGATTTCCTCGCCGATCTCGCCAGCAAGGGCAAAAAGATCCTCTTTGTCGGCTGCAAACGCCAGGCCCAGGAGGCCATCAAACAGGCCGCCGAAGCCTGCGGTCAGTTTTACGTCAATCATCGCTGGCTGGGCGGCACGCTCACCAACATGGAGACCATCAAGAAGAGCATCGCCCGCCTCAATTACCTTGAGGAGATCGAGACGAAGCCGGAGTTCAAGCTCATGTCCAAGAAGGAGCTCGCCGGCCTCAACCGCGAGCGCATCAAGCTGGAGCGCAACCTTCGCGGCATCCGCCATATGGGCAAGATCCCTGACGCCGTGGTCATCGTTGACTCGGCCCGTGAGCACATCGCCGTCCATGAGTCCCGCCGTCTGAACATCCCGATCGTGGCCCTTGTGGACACGAACGCCGACCCGAACATCATCGACTACCCGATCGCCGCCAACGACGACGCCATCCGCTCCATCCGCATCATCCTGCAGAAGCTGATCGACCCCGTCATCGTCGCCACCGCCGAAGCCAAGAAGTAATCCCTTACCCCCTTTATCCCAACCATGGCTGAAATCACCGCTAAACTCGTCATGACCCTGCGTGAGAAGACCAACGCAGGCATGATGGAATGCAAAGCCGCTCTCAAGGAAGCCGACGGCGACCTCGAGAAGGCAGAAACCGTCCTCCGCAAAAAAGGCACCATCAAGGCTGAGAAGAAGGCCGACCGCCAGACGAAGGAAGGCATCATCGCCTCCTACATCCACATGGCCGGCCGCATCGGGGTGCTCATCGAAGTGAACTGCGAGACTGACTTCGTCGCCCGCAACGAAAACTTCCAGGCCCTCGTGAAGGACATCTCCCTGCACATCGCCGCCTCGAACCCCCGCTTCCTTCAGCGCGAAGACATCCCTGCGGATCTCATCGCGAAGGAACGCGAAATCGGAGCCGAACTGGTCAAGGGCAAGCCTGCGAACATCGTGGACAAAATCGTGGACGGCAAAATGGAGAAATTCTATGCCGACAACTGCCTGCTCGAACAAGCCTTCATCAAAGATCCCGATCTCACCATCGCGAATCTGATCAAAGGCAAGATCACCGAGCTGGGCGAAAATCTCATCGTGCGCCGCTTCGTGCGTTACGCCGTGGGCGAAGACCTCTAAGAGATCTGGTCAGTTACAGATTACCTTTCAAAGGGCGGACGTGAGTCCGCCCTTTGTTTTTGTCTGCATCAGCGGCGCTTACTGCCCTGCATACTTCGTCACAGACGAAGTCGCCGCACTCAATGTCCGGCAAAGTGCAGCAGTTCCAAAATCTCACCCCGCAGGCGTAGAAACTCCGGGCTGGCGCGGTCGCGCGGGCGGGGAATGTTGACAGGGATGATGCGCTCAATGCGGCCGGGGCGCGGGCTCATGAGCACGATGGAGTCGCTCATGTAGATGGCCTCATCAATGTCATGGGTGACCAGCAGAATGGTCGTCCCGCGTCCCTGCCAGATGCGCAAAACCTCATCCTGCATGCGCATGCGGGTGAAGGCATCCAGTGCACCCAGCGGCTCGTCGAGCAACAGCACCTTGGGGTGGTTGATCAGTGCGCGCGCCAGAGCCACACGCTGGGCCATGCCGCCGGAAAGGTGGTGCGGATAGGCATTAGCGAAACTTTCGAGGCCGACGAGCTGGATGAATTCATCCACCTCATGCTTCTTGCTGGCCAGCACACCCCGGGCGATCAGGCCAGACTGAATGTTCTGACGCACGCTCAGCCAAGGGAAAAGATTGGGATCTTGGAAAACCAGACCACGCTCCGCGCTGGGGCCGGAGATTTTTTCGTCGCCCACCAGCACCTCGCCAGAACTCGGCGTGGCCAGGCCGGCGATGAGTCGCAGCAGCGTGGATTTGCCGCAGCCACTCGGGCCCACGAACGAGATGAACTCGCCTGCCTTGGCAGACAGGGAAACCGTGTCCAGAGCGCAGAACTGCACCTGCTCCGGAGACAGGAAATGCTGGCTGACGTTTCGCACGCTCACCGAGGAGCCTTCAACAGATGAGGTCACCATTTGATCACTCCTTTTTGCCATACCAGTACACGATCACGAACTTTGAAAAGCAGGGACATGATTGACGAAAAGAACACCGCCATGATGACCAGCGCGGCATACACCTTGCCGTATTCGGCCCATTCTCTGGCCCAGCTCAGATACCAGCCAAGGCCGGATTTGACCCCCACCGTCTCCGCGACCACCAAGGTGAGGAAGGCCGAACCCAAGCCCATGAACAGCCCGATGAAGATGTTCGGCATGGCCGCTGGAATGGCGACGCGAAAGATCAAAAAGCCGGGCTTGGCACCCAGTGTGCGGGCCACATCCAGATAGGACACCCGCGTATTGGAAATGCCGGAGGCCGTGAGCATTGTGACAGGAAACCACACCGCCAGGGCGATGAGGCAGGTGGCGGAAATCACCGCCGAAGGCGAGACGACCAAGGCCAGCGGAATCCACGCCGTGGCGGGAATAGGTCCCACCACTTTCAGCACCGGCATGCCCCAGTAGCGCACTGGAGAGAACCACCCGATGCACACCCCGGAAACCACGCCCGCACAAACTCCCATCGCATAACCGCCAATCAGGAGAATCAGGGAGTGCCAGGTGCTGTCCCAGATCATGATGCGATCATCAATCATGCTTTGAATCACGCGCGCCGGACTCGGAAAGTAGGGCAGGGGCAGCAAACGAATGCCCGTGGTGATGATTTCCCACAACACCATCAGCACGAAGGCTGCGGCGATGATGGGTCCGGTCTCGCGCAGCCTCAGCCGAAGGCCAGACCAAATGAACTGGGACACAAGCCCTAGCAGTACAAGGCCCAGCAGAATCGCCGTGAACACCGTAAAAGCTTGGGTTTCAGCCGGAGGTTCGTTGCCGGAAATCAGCAAATGAACGACTAAGGCCGCCGCCGCCGCGCCTGCAAGGCCGAGCGCGGTCCGCCATGGAAGTGGCGGAATCTTCACGCGCGAGTCTGCTGGCACTAAACTCTCCGCTGTAGGTTTTGGAAGCACTGATTCTTTCACGAGCACAGGGGGTTATTTGGTCACCACTAGCGTAGTGTCGTCACAGCAGGATTTGAGCAGCAGATGCCCGCCGCAGGCATACAGTTCCATAGCCACCCGCATTGCCTGATCCGGCGGCACCTGCCCAAAAGCCACCTGCTCCACTTTCAGACCGGCCACCCACTCGTCCGTCAGTCCTTCGAGTTTCACGAAGACACTGGCAGAGAGTTTTTGGAGATCCGTCGTGTCGCTGAGCATGTGCGCGCGTTTCATGCTTTCGGCTGCAGAGAACACCGCCTTCTCACCACCAGAGATACTGGGCACGTAGCGCAGCTGCCCCAGCACCTGAGTGTTCAGCTCCGGACTGGAAGCAATGTACCCTTTCAAAATCGACATGCGCGCCGTGGCGCGTGGATTGGTCTCTACCCATTTGGCCCCTTTAAGAACGGCCTTGGTGGCGGCGGCACTGGCGGCGGCGTTATTGGCCACGTATTTGCCGTTCATCAGCACAGCGCAGCAGTACTCACCGGCATAGGGCGCGTCCACGGCTTGGTCGGCAATGGTCTTCACCTTTTTCTCGCCCAGCAGCATGGTGCCGATCGGCTCCGCGTTGGCGATGGCGTCCACCTCGCCTTTTTCGAGAGCTAGGCCCAGCTCGGCGGAGGGGAAAATCTTCCATTCCACCTCCGTTTTGGCATCGATGTTATTGTCGCCTAGCACGCGATTGGCAAAGATGAACGGCGGGGTGCCCATACCGGGCACACCGATGCGCTTGCCTCGCAGGTCCTGGATGGTGTTGATCTTGCCATTAACGGGGGCCTGCACACGCAGGCAGCCAAGATGCACCCCTGCGGTCATTTTCACATCCATCCCCTGTTCGATGGGCTTCAGATAGGCCATGACCGGCTGATGGGCCACGTGGAAACCACCAAGTCCCAGGACGTCTTTGAACTGCGACCACTCACACTTCACCATCTCCGCCTCCAGGCCGAACTCCTTGAAGAAGCCTTGCTCCTTGGCCACGAAAAGAGGGGCCTCACATGTCAGGCCAATGTAGCCGATCTTGATCTTGGTCAGACCCTCGGACGTGGTCTCCGCCACCCCGTCACTCTTTTTGCAGCCTGCCCAAAAAGGCGCGCTGAGGAGGGCCAGAAACAAAGGAAGACGTGTGAATCTCATGCTACATGCATAGAGCGGTTGTTTGCAGACCGCGAATAAACCGTTGGCATGGGAAGTATGCCGGATCGTTATAGGTCAGGCGGTCGCCCCTTTAACTCAAACATAACAGCGGGGATCGGTCCGCTCAGGTGCCACCAGCTCTGGGCGCTGGCCCACCACACGCATGGAGAAGCCGGATGAGCAGGTCATCACTAGGGGATTCCATTGATATTTAGCTTTGCCAAAATACTCAATCCATGCAAAATTTCCGTAATTGGCATATTTGCTATGAGTGGCATCCCACAAATGGCCCCACATGCCTGCGTCCTGTGCGCACCCCAATCCCATCGACCTGTGGTGGTGCCTAATTGACGGGCACCACGGGCGGCAGCTTGCCGCTGGCCGGAGATTTCTCATCTTCTCTGAACTTTCGGTTTCCTCTCACGCCAGAATCCTCCATTCTGCGCGCCCGCTTTTTTGCCCCCTTTTGCCGTGAGCCAAACCCATCCCACTGACGACCTTCGCGTCGCTGAAATCCTTCCTCTCATCCAGCCGGCTCTGCTCATGCATGAGTTCCGTCTGGGTGAGCAGGAATCCGCATTCATCGAAGACTCGCGCAAACGCGCCGAGGCCATCCTGACCCTGAAGGACGACCGCCTGCTGGTCGTTGTCGGCCCCTGCTCCATTCATGATCCCAAGTCGGCTCTCGAATATGCCCTGCACATCGCCGAAGCGCGCCAGAAGCACGGTGCGGATCTGGAGATCGTCATGCGCGTCTATTTCGAAAAGCCGCGCACCACAGTCGGTTGGAAAGGCTTCATCAATGATCCTCATCTCGACGGCAGTTTCGACATCAACGGCGGCCTGCGTGGCGCCCGCGATCTGCTCATCAAGCTCAGCAAACGCGGCGTGCCGGCCGGCACCGAATTTCTCGATGTCATCACCCCGCAGTACATCGCCGATGTCGTGTCCTGGGGGGCGATCGGCGCCCGAACGACCGAAAGTCAGGTTCATCGCCAGCTTGCCTCCGGCTTGTCCATGCCCGTGGGCTTCAAAAACGGCACCGATGGCGGGATTCAGGTCGCACTTGATGCCATTGAGGCGGCCAGGGGCCAGCATTGCTTCCTCTCCGTGACCAAGGACGGTGTAGCCGCCATTGTGAACACCAAGGGCAACAACGCCTGCCACGTCATCCTGCGCGGAGGCAAAGGCGGCACCAATTTCGATGCGGCATCGATCCAGACGGTCACCGACCAGCTCACGGCGCGTGGACTGCCCGCCAGTGTCATGGTCGATTGCAGCCATGGCAACAGCCTGAAAGACTATCGCAAGCAGCCCATTGCCTCCGCCTCGCTGGCCGAACAAATCGCCGCAGGCAGCAAGGCGATCACCGGCGTGATGATCGAAAGCCATCTCGTTGAAGGGCGCCAGGATACCAAGCCCGGCCAGCCGCTCACCTACGGTCAGAGCATCACCGACGCCTGCGTTTCCTGGGAAACCACGGCAGTCATGCTTGACGAACTCGCCGCCGCCGTGCGCGAGCGCCGCAAAAAATGAACTTCACCCGCAACTGCCTCGGAAGCCTCGCGAAGTGCCGCATCCTCGTCATCGGGGACGTGATGCTGGATCATTTCATCTGGGGCCACGTCCGCCGCATCTCGCCGGAGGCACCCGTGCCGATCGTTGAGGTAACCAAAGAAGAATTCTACCCCGGTGGCGCGGCGAACGTGGCGCGGAACATCTCGCCTTTCTCGCCCCACACGCACCTCATGGGCCGCGTCGGCAGGGACATGGCGGCTGACAAGCTGCGTGCGCTCCTGGTCGAGGACCAGATCGATCCGAGTCCACTGATCGTTCACGAAACGCTGCCCACGATTTCGAAAGCCCGCGTCGTCGCCCGCCAGCAGCAGATTGTCCGCGTGGATCGCGAAAAACTGCTGCCGCAGACCGATGCTGAACTCGCCGAGGTGGAGCAGCGCTTGCGCAAACTCGCTCCGGAACTCGACGCCATCATCCTCGAAGACTATGGCAAGGGGTTTGTCACCGAGAAACTCATGCATCTGGTGGCGGGGATTGCCGCCGAGCACAAACTCATCGTCACCGTCGATCCCTCCCCCCGCAATCCGCTGCCATGGGCCGGCGTTTCGCTGGTGAAGCCGAACCGCCTCGAAGCCTTCGCCGCCGCCGGGCTCGAAGACCACCTGCTGCCAGAAGCTCCGCTTGAGAACAGTGAGCTGCTCGAAGTTGGCCGTGTGCTCCTCTCCAAATGGAACGTCGCCAGCGTGCTCGTCACTCTCGGTGAGCAGGGCATGATGCTGTTTGAGCGTGATCAGGCGCCGCATCACATCCCGACACGCGCCCGGGAAGTCTTCGATGTGTCCGGCGCTGGTGACACAGCCATCGCGCTGCTCACGCTCGCGCTTGCGGCCGGATTCTCCCTGGAAGACGCCGCGGAGATCTCCAACCACGCCAGCGGCATCGTCGTCGGCAAGCTGGGTACCGCAACGTTGACGCCCGATGAGTTGCTGGCAGCCTTTAACTGACATGAGCACCGATTTCTCCTCCCTTTTCAAAACGCATCTCGGCGAGCACCAGGACGCCATCGCCAGACTCAGCGCGATGCATGATCAAATCGCCCCGCTGGCCGACGCGTGGCTCACCGCGATCCAGAACGGCAAAAAGATCATCTTCTTCGGCAACGGCGGCAGTGCCGCCGACGCGCAGCATCTCGCCGCCGAGCTCGTTGTTCGGTATCGTATCAACCGTCCTGCTCTCGCCGGCCTCGCTCTGACCACCGACACCTCGATCCTCACCGCACACAGCAACGACTTCGGCCTCGAAACCGTCTTCTCGCGCAAGATCGAAGCCCTCGCCCGCGAGGAAGCGCCGGCGGCTCTCGCGCTGCTCGAGCTTCT
>DAORHS010000155.1:0-8655 GCA_035438165.1 Prosthecobacter sp. | reverse complement strand
AAAAGGGCGTGATCACGATGCGGCGGCTGAATCGCCGCGAATACAGAAACACGCTGCGGGAACTGCTCGGCGTGGAGATCAATGTGGCGGAGCTGCCGCCGGATGGTGGTTCGGGCGCTTTTGATACCGTCGGCTCGAACCTCTTCATGTCGGCGAACCAGATCGAGCAGTATCAGGCGCTGGGCCGCGAGGCGCTGGAGGAGGCGTTTGCGTGGCAAACGGCGGCGAGCGTGACGAAGAAGCTGCACTACGAGGGCGAGACGACGACGCCAAAGGTGAAGGACTTTGTGAAGTATCAAATCGATGCCCGCGAACGTGCGCAGAAGTGGGTGAAAGCAGTCGATGACGCCGCCGCGAAGCCGGAGAACAAGGAAATCGTCGCGAAGATCCGCGAAGATGTGAAGAACAATGTGTCACGCCTTCGCCGCGAGTGGGCTCGCATCCCCGGTGCGCCGAATCCGCGCACGTTTGGCTTTGATAAAAAAGGCGAGAACGATGCCGACCTCGCGAACGATTCGCTCGGCGCGGGCTGGCTGAAGTATCACGAGTATTACACGCAGATGCCCGATGTGGATCGCGGGGCCTATCTGGGCGTGCAGACGCGGCATCCGGCGGAGCTGAACGTGAACTACATCGAGCTGCTCGTGCCTTTTGACTGGCCGGTGGGCGACTACATCGTCCGCGTGCGAGCGGCGGCGGTGAAGGACGCGCCGCCGGAGCGTCGCTTCCTCGATTTCGGCATACATGCCCGCACGGGCAAGGTGCTGAACACGTTCGAGATCACCGGCACGATCGAGAAGCCGCAGACCATCGAGATCCCGCTAACGCTGACGCGCGGCAACCTGACGCGTGAGAACCGCTCGCTGTTCTTCCGCGAGAAGGGCAGCTGGGACACCAACGAAGAAGGCGGACGCAAACGTGCCGAGGCCGTGAAGCGCAACGGCATCGGCCCAGAACTCGTGCTGTGGGTGGACTGGATCGAGGTTGAACGCGTACCGAATGCCGCGAAGCCCGTGCCGCCCGGCTTTGCCGCGTTGAAGCTGCCGCTCGATGACAAATCGCCTGCGCCAGCCGCCGCTGAACTGCGTGCGGCCTTCGAGCGCTTCGCCACAGAGGCCTTTCGCGGCACCTCGCCGCCTGCGGACTATGTGGATCGCTTGATGCGCCTCTACGACGTGCGCCGCAAAGCCGGTGACAAGCCCGTGGCCGCGCTGAAGGAGACGCTCTCCGTCGTGCTGGCCTCGCCGATGTTTCTCTACCTCGCGGAGCCTTCGCCCGATGACAAACGTCGGACGTTGACCGATGCCGAACTCGCCACGCGGCTCTCGTATTTCCTCTGGAGTGCCCCGCCGGATGCCGAGCTGCGAAAAAGCGATCTCTCGAAGCCCGAGGTGCTCGCCGCGCAAACGAATCGCCTGCTCGATGATCCGCGCTCGGAGGGCTTTTTGACGGCCTTTGTGCATCAATGGCTCGGATTGGATCGCATCGACTTCTTTGAGGTGAATCGCGCGCTGTATCCGCGTTTTGACACCAGCACGAAGGTCGCAGCCAAAGGCGAGATCCACGAGACCATTGCGCACATCCTCAAACACAACGCCAGCCTGCGTGATCTGCTCAAAGCGGACTACGTCGTCATCAATCGCGTGCTCGCTCACTATTACGGCATCCAGGGCGTGAAGGGCGACGGCTACGAAAAGGTGTCGCTGCCGAAGAACTCGCCGCGTGGTGGCTTGCTCGGCATGGCGGCCATTCATTTCATGGGCGGCAATGGCGAGCGCACCAGCCCCGTCGAGCGCGGCGCGTGGGTGCTGCGCAAGCTCCTGCACGATCCACCACCGCCCGCGCCTGCCAACGTGCCCGCGATCACCCGACTCGCGGGCAAGGTGCTCACCACGCAGGAGCGCTTGCTCGCCCATCAAGAAGACCCGCAGTGCGCCAGTTGCCATCGCAAGATCGATCCCATCGGCTTCGGCTTGGAAAACTTCGACGCCGCCGGCCAATGGCGCACCGAGGACAGCTACACCGCCCTCGATGCCAACGGTAAACCCGACCCCAAGAGCACAAAGCGCTGGCCCATCCAGCCCGCCGCCGCCTTCTTCAAAGGCCTGTCCTTCCCCGACTTCTTCGCCCTCCGCGACATCATCGCCAGCAAGTCCAACGCCTTCGCCCGCAGCTTCAGCGAGGCCTTGATCGAGTTCGCACTCGGAAGGCCGATTGGCTTCCGCGACGAGCCTCTGATCGACGACATGATCCAACAAGCCGGCAAGAAAGACCTCGCAGTGCGCGAGTTCATTCATACGCTGGTCGCTAGCCGGGAGTTTGGGACGAAGTGATGACGCGAACTTACATCAACGCTTCCTGCAATGCCTTCCGCAAGAGGTCAGAGACACCCACTTCGTCGGCGTTTTCGCGCAGCAGTTCGAGGTCGAGATTTCCCTCGTTGAGCCGCAGCACACCGAGGACGTCGGTCCACTGGCGCTGGGAGTCTTCACCACCAAGCCGAAACCATTCCATCTTGGCTATGACAATGTCTTCGGCGCAGCAAACGGAGGCCTCCATGTTACTGCCCTCTGCCACGAGCATTTTCCGTGACCTCGTAAACTCACCTCCATCGAACCGGCGTAACTTGGGAAGGAACACGTCAACCTTCATCGCTGTGGCAAAATGGATCAGATTAAAAGACGAACGGTTTTGCAGTGCCTGCATGACCGCACCTTCATCTGCATACCATTCGTCACCGAGCTTTTTGAGAAACGGCCGCACATGCTGTGGTCGAAGGTCGG
This sequence comes from Prosthecobacter sp., assembly GCA_035438165.1. Classification (GTDB taxonomy): domain Bacteria; phylum Verrucomicrobiota; class Verrucomicrobiia; order Verrucomicrobiales; family Verrucomicrobiaceae; genus Prosthecobacter. Next base: position 5,872 of record DAORHS010000155.1, on the reverse strand, counting down.
CCATGATATCGGCATCGAAAGTCGCCCGAGGGATGCCATGGACGGAACTGGCAAGCGAACCGCCGAGAAACCAGCGGACACCCATCTCTTCGAGGATGGAAGCGGCCGCCATCGCTGCTTTCAGAGTGTCATCCATGCGAAATCAGTGGACCGTATGCTTTGAACGCCAGATCGGTTCCCAGAACGCGTTCGGCCATCATTCGATGCAGCTCACGCTCAGTCACATTTGGAAACTGCCGCCGCAGACCAGCCTGGCTCATTTCACGGACAGACTGACTCCACCCCAAGGCCATGGTGAGGCGACGTGTTGGACTCATCGCCCTCAGCGCACGCAAGCGGACCGCTTCGGCTTCGTTGGTAGTGTCATTCATTCCGTCTCATTCCTGTCACATATTCGATTTGATCGCAACAGCCACTCAATCAGCCCATGAAAACCCGCCGTCACTTTCTCCAGTCCAGCACCTCGCTCATTGCTCTGCCTGCGCTTGAGTCGTTGGGCTTTCGTCGATTTGCTTCCGCGGCGGCTCCGGCGACACCGCCGAGGCGGTTGGTGTTTCTCGGCTTTGGCTGGGGGATCACGACGGAGACATGGTTTCCGGACATCAAGCAGACGGGGAAGGATTACACGCTGCCGGAGGGCCTAAAGCCGCTCGCACGGCACAAGGCGGACTTCACGGTGGTGCAGGGGCTTTGGAACAAATACTCGAACGAAGGGCACTGGGGTAGCACGATGTGGCTCACGGGTGCGAACCGTTTCGCGGAGCCGGGGCAGACGTTTCACAACAGCATCTCGGCGGATCAGGTGGCGGCGGCGAAGCTGGGCATGGACACGCGTTTTGCGTCGCTCCAACTCAATGGCAGCGAGAACGCGGAGGCTTCCGGGCATGGGCCGGGGCTTTCGATGGCTTGGGACGTGAGCGGCAAGCCCATCGGCGGTCACAAAGGCCCCGTGGAGGCGTTTCATCGGCTCTTTTCCAAGGACACGACGCCCATCGAGCAGCAGAAGGCCATGCTCGCGCAGAAGCGCAGCGTGCTCGACACGGTGATGGAGAACGCGAAAGCCATGCAGCGCGGTCTTGGCAAGAACGACAAGTCCAAGCTGGACGAATACTTCCAGGGGATCCGTGACATCGAGACGCGCCTGAGCAAGGACGAGCAATGGATCGGCGTGCCGCAGCCGAAGGCGCCGATTCCTCAGCCGCAGGAAGGCCTCGCGGGCAAGAAGGAGATCAAGATCATGTATGACATCATCGTCGCCGCGATGCAGACCGACAGCACGCGCGTGCTGACCTATCGCCAGCCCGTGAGCACGCTGCTGACGAGCATCGGCATCAAAGTGGCACCGCATGACATGAGCCACTACCACTCGACGATGGGCGAAAAGCTCGCCGCCTCGCAGCAGCGCGACCTCGTGCAGAGCGAGTTGCTCGCCGGACTCATCGACAAGCTCAAATCGACCAAAGAAGCCGATGGCAGCCGTCTTTTTGACCACGTCGCCCTCGCCTACGGCAGCAACATCCGCACCGAGCACAACCTCGACAACTGCCCCACGCTGCTCACCGGCGGCGGCGCAGGCATCAAGCTCGGCCACAACATCGTCGCGCCGAAGGACACGCCACTGTGCAACACCTGGCTCACCCTGCTCCACGGCATCGGCGTGAATGTGGAACGCCATGGCGACAGCTCCGGCGTGCTGAAGGAGATCGTGGCATGAGTCGGCAAAAGACACCACCGGGTGGCCGGAGGTGATCAAACCCGACATTGGGCGACATTTCGACGCAGCCGCATGCGTTTAGAGGCGGTTCCTGTCCATCACCACTCACATCATGATCAACCGCTCCGGATTTCTGCTCTCATTTGCTGCATCGCTCACTCTCGCCACCTCGCTGCATGCGGAGGGAAGTGTCAAAATCGTCCTCGTCGCCGGACAGGTGAAGGAGGTGGACAAGGTGGGACATCATGACTACCTCGGCGGATGTCGTCTCATGCAGGCGCTGTTGAAGCAGACGCCCGGCGTCGAGGCCGTGCTGGTGGAAAAAGAGTGGCCGGCGGATGAATCCGTCTTCAATGGAGCGGCCTCGGTGGTGTTTTACACCGATGGCGGCGGCAAGCAGGCCTACCTCGCGACGCCGGAGCACGTGGCACTGGTTCAGAAGCTGGCGGATGGCAAAACGGGCCTCGTGAACATTCATCAGGCGGTCGAGTTCCCTCCTGAGTTCGCGAAGCAGTCGGCGGACTGGACCGGCGGCGTTTACAATGCGCTCTCCAGCCGCGGCCACTGGGACAGCGTGCATGACAAGTTCCCCGAGCATCCGATCACGCGCGGCGTGACGCCGTGGAAGATCAATGACGGCTGGCTGAATCATCTCAAATTCCCCGCCGGGATGAAAGGCATCACGCCACTCGTCTGGTCGGGCAAGGAAGCGCTCGGATCGCCAGACGGCGGTGACAAGGACATCGTGTCGTGGACCTTCGACCGTGCCAGCGGCGGACGCTCGTTCAACTTCAGCGGACTCGACGCGCATCACGCGTGGGAGCTCGACGGCATGCGCAAACTCGTGATCAACGGCATCCTTTGGAGCGCTGGCGCTGAGATTCCCGCCGATGGAGCGAAATGCGATGCCGACAAGGCGCTCGTCGATTCGTTCCTCACGCCACGCACGGCTCCTCCGCCAAAGAAGGCCAAAGAAGCAACGAAGTAGCTTCTCTTCCGACCCATCCATGGAGTGCTCTTCGTCGCTGTTCGGATAAGTTCTCATCTTGAACCTCGGTGTCTCCGAATTGGGGAAGCTCCCTGCACAGCAGCAAAAGTTCATCGAAACATCAAACCATGACTCCATGAAAAGCTTCACACGACGAAGCTGGCTCCAAACCACGGCAGGATTCTCTCTCGCGAGCTTGTTGCGCGGCGCTGAGAGCAGTTTCTCGCCATCCATCGGCATGGGAACCTATGCGCTGCCGGGTTACTCGTTGCCGGATGCAATTCGATTGGTAGCTGAGACGGGATTCGACTCGATCGAGATTGTGTCGATGTCCGGTTATCACGGCGCGCCAGATCAACTCCCGAAGGCGCAGCGTGCGGCGGCGAAGAAGCAGATCGGCGACGCGGGTCTGAAGCTCGGTGCCTTGATGGGGCTGCCCTTTCCCGACGCGGCGAAGCAGGCGGAGAACACCGATTGGGTGAAGCAGATGCTGGTACTCGCCAACGACTTGTCACTGGGCGGTCACCCGATGATTCAGGGCGTGCTCGGTGGTGGGAAGTGGGATGAGAAGAAGGCGCTGTTCCGCGATTGCCTCGGCCCGTGGGTCGAACTGGCGAAGCAGGCGGGCGTGAAGCTCGCGATCAAGCCGCATCGCAGTCACGCCATGGACCTTCCGCAGCACGCGATCTGGTTGATCGAGCAATTGAACGCCGCCGACACGCTGAGCATGGTGTTTGACTACAGCCACTTCGCCTATCGCGACCTGCCCTTTGAGGAGATGGTCAAAATCTCGCTGCCGCATACGAGCTACGTCGTGATGAAGGACGCCGTGCTGAGGGATGACAAGGTGCAGTTCGCGCTGCCGGGCGATACCGGCACGATTCCGCACGCGGCCATTTTGAAGCAGTTCATCGACGGCGGTTATCGCGGCGAAGTCTGCGCCGAAGTGAGTGCGCAGCTTTCGAAAGCAAAGGACTACGACCCCGTGCAGGCGACGAAGACCTGCTTCACGAATCTCACTCGCATCGCCGCCCAGGCGCAGGAAGTGGGTTTCACGCCGATCTTCAACGGCAACGATCTCACGGGTTGGGATGGCAAAGCGGACTGCTGGGAAGTCCGCGACGGCGAGGTCTGGTGCACCGGCAAGGCGAAGGAAAAGAACTGGCTCATCTGGCGCGGTGGCGAGCCCGCCGACTTCACGCTTCGGCTCGAATTCCGCTGGGACAAGGGCAACTCCGGCGTGCAGGTGCGCAGCGACGACCTCGGTGACTGGCATGTCTTCGGTTATCAGGCTGAGATCGCCGAGCAGGAAAAGATGGGCTTCTGGCATCACTCGCTGCTCGATGGGAAGCATCCGAAGAAGGAGGCGCGGCACTACCTGTCCACCGCAGGGCAGAACAACACTCTCTCGAAGGACGGCACCAAGACCGTCAAACAAGTCGCGGACGCCCAAGCCGTGCAGTCGCACTACCACGAGCACGCCTGGAACACGATGGAGATCATCGCGAAGGGACCGACGCTCCTTCAGAAGATCAACGGAATCGTGTGCACCACCCTCACCGATCACGACATCGAAATGAGCCGCCGTAAAGGCTGGATCGCCCTGCAGGATCACGGCAAAGGCTGTGCCGTCGCGTTTCGGAATCTGCGGATCAAGAACGAGTAGCGAATCACTTCAGGTCACAGCTCCTTGATCCGAATGTTGCGAAACTGCACCAACGACGCGCCCCACTGACCATCTTTGCGCTCGGGATGAAGCTGCAGCGCCAGCGGCCCCTTTTCGGGAATGCCGGGCAACTGGGCATCAACGATGACCGCCTTGCCATTGAGCGTGACGTTGAGGCGATCACCTTTCAGCATGATGTGAAAGGTGTTCCACTCGCCCACCGGACGATCGGCCTTTTCCTTCGGCGTGACTCCGTCATGCACGGCCGCGGAGAGCTTTGGGTCAGTTCGATAGCCCCAGACCTCGCCGGAGCCGATCGGCCAACACCAGATGTTCACCTGCGACTTGTGCTGGCCGCGCAGGAAGACACCAGAATCGGTGTTCGGAGCAGCGACGGTCACCAACTCCCCAGATTGGTCCTTCTGCGCGGTTCCATCCGGCAGGATGACCTGCGCCTTCGGGTTCGTATAGGGGGACTCCTTGATGCGCCAGTCGATATGCAATTCGAAGTCGCCGTACTCCTTCACCGTCCACAGATTCCGGTCGCCCTTACCCTCGCCCTTCGGATCGCAGTCGATGATACCCTCGACCACCGACCAATCGCCCTCCCGGGCCTCACGAGTCGTCCATCCGTCGAGGTTCTTGCCGTTGAAAAGCGAAACAAAGCCTGACTCCTCGGCGCGAAGCGTGGCGACACAGAGAATGGTGAACAAAAGCAGGAGGCGAGTCATGACCGGATCGTAAACGAGCCTTGCCCGCCGTGCTTGCGAAACTCACCTCGACCGAAACACCTCGCTCATCAGACACTCGACCATCAGCGTCTTCAGGCCGAGGCCCTGTTGCTTCACTTTTTCCTGGAGGCGGTCGATGATGAGGTCGTCGGCGAGTTCCATGGTGCGGCCGGTGGTGTAGGTGAGGAGCTGGCGGATGAGGTGGCGGCTGAAGAGGTCGGCACGGGTGTCGCGAATGACTTTCTTGAAGCCGGCGAAGTCGGCATAGGTCTCGCCGGAGTTGAATTCGCCGGTGGTGTCGATCTTGGGGGCGTCTTTGGCGTTTTTCGGCTTCGGGTAGGTTTTGCGCCAGCGGCCGACGGGATCGAACGCTTCGAGGCTGAAGCCGAGCGGGTCGATCTTGCGATGGCACTCGGCGCAGGCGGCGTCGGCGCGGTGTTTGGCGAGGCGGTCGCGGATCGTGGCCAGCTTCATGCTGTATGTCTTTTGCAGCTCGTCGAGTTCCTGCAGATACTCGGCGGACGGTTCCTGGGTGACGGCTTCGGCCTGCTTGCGCCACAAAGCGGCCGCCTCTCCGTGCAAGCGGGCGAGCACTTCGTGCACCATGTTGAGCGGTTTGAGATCCCAGCCGAAGCGTTCGTAGTTCGCCTTCAGACGCAGAAACTCGAGCAACTGATAGAGATTCTCGCCGTAATCCGCCTGGGTCGTTACGAGGCGATAGTCCTGGTAATGGTTGTAGTTGTCCACGACGACTTGCAGGATGAAGTGCAGAT
>DAORHS010000154.1:0-8697 GCA_035438165.1 Prosthecobacter sp. | reverse complement strand
ACTTTGATGACAGTATTGCAGGCGATCCAATGGATGACCTTTCACTGCTGGCCTGCTTTCACGATGCGGCCTTCCTGCAGCGGGCGTTTGAGGGCTATCAAAGCGTGCGCTCGTTGCCCGAGCATCACCTGCGCCGCTTCTGGCTGCATCTGCTGCGGAACATGATCGTCAAAGCCGTCATCCGTGTCGGAGCGGGCTACTTTGATCGTGACGACGGCTTCTTCCTGATTTCGTCTGGCAGTTCCGGTCGATCGCTTCGCGAAACCACGCTCTCCAGGCTTGCGCTGGCCTTGCGAGGCTTGCGGGAAGGCTGCGACCTCGACATTATCCCACCATGAAAACCCACATCGGCACCTTCATCTCCATCGGTTCGCCCGCCGTCACCGAACTCGCAGCCGAGGTCGGCTTTGACTGGGTGCTCATCGATCTGGAGCACGGCTGCGAGTCCGAGGCGGCGCTGCCAAACCAACTGCGGGCTCTGCGTGGCAGCCAGACGCTGGCCATCGTGCGTGTGAGCGCACCGCATCCCGATTTGATCGCGCGTGTGCTCGACTGGGGGGCGGACGGCATCATGGTGCCGCATGTGAACACCGTGGAGCAGGCGAAGCACTGTGTGGACGCGGCTTACTATCCGCCGAAGGGCCATCGTGGTGTCTCGCGCACCGTTCGCGCTTATGGCTACGGCATGCGCCTGCCGGGCGACCATCCTCCGAAGCCGATCATCCTCGCGCAGATCGAAACTGCCGAGGCGGTGGGGAACGCGGATCAAATCGCCGCCGTGGATGGCATTGATGCACTGTTCATCGGCCCGGCAGATCTGAGCTACGACTTGAAGGCGCGAAACTCACCGCTGCCTTATGATGATTGTGTGAACACCATCGCGAAAGCGGCGAAGGATCACGGCAAAGGTTGCGGCATCCTCGTGCGACACATTGATGACAAGGAAAAGCTCAAAGCCCTCGGCTTCACCTGGATCGCGATGGATTCCGACCTCTCGCTCGTGCGCGAGGGCTTCCGGCGGAACCTGGAGACGGCACGGAGCTGGTAACGCTCATTTCGAAAGCTCCGTGACCTTCGCCGCGAGGGCCTCAAAGGAAAGACGGTCGGCATTGCTTTTGCCGATGTAACGGAAAACCTCCTTGCCGTCCGGTCCGATCAGCACGGTGGCGGGAAAATGCACCACCTGGCCGTGGAACTTGTAACCATCGGGAATATCGAAGGCTTTCGCGAGCTTCGCGTAGGGATCACGGTAGATCGGATTCTTCGCGAGTAGCCCGGCGGGCAGCTTTGACGCCCATGCCTCGATTTCATTGTCGGAGTCCGGTTTGAGGAAGACCTGCACGACATTCGGCAGCGTCGGAGCCTTGGTCAGGTAGTCACGCGTATGCTTCAGACACAGCGGGCATTCGGTTTTCAGCAGGAAGTGGACCGCCACGAACTTTCCACGCGCCTCCTTGAGCGTGAAGCTGCCTTTGCCTGCGGCGGCCCGGACAGTGAAGTCTTCCGGCGTGGCGGCGGTGGCGGGCAGCGTGACGAGAAGCAGGGCGGCAAGGATGTGTTTCATGGTGAGGTCATGCTGGGAGCCGACACCGGGGCAAATATTCCGACTTTTTCCTGCAAGCCGGATTTTTTTGCCTACCCTCACCTCCCCATGAACGCGTCCCCCCAAATCAAATCCAAGATCGTCGAACTGTGCGAAACCCTCGTGGCCGACAGCGAGGTGCAAAGCGCCCGCGAGAAGGCCGAGGCCTTCCTTGCCAATGACGAGGCGGTGTCCCTCTATCGTGAAATGGCCACGCTCGGCCGCGCCCTTCATCAGAAGCAGCACCACGGCGAAGAGCCCACTGGCGAGGAAATCAGCCGCTTCACCGACCTTCAGGACAATTGCGACGCGAATCCGGCGATCCTGAGCTTCATCGAAGCCCAGGACGTGCTGCGTGGGATCGCCGAAGTGGTGACGAGCTTCGTCGGCAAGAGCCTCGAGAGCGGCAAGGTGCCTTCCGAGGCCGAAGTGTTCTCCAAAGGCTGCGGCGAAGGCTGCGGCTGCCACTAATTCCGTGCGCTCATGAGAGCATTCGTTCTGCTCGTCTCGCTGCTGGTCTGGTCCTCGTCCTTCGCGGGCGAGACCAAGACGGTGCGTCTGCTGACCATCGGCAACAGCTTCTCCGCCAATGCGACGCACTATCTCAAAGATCTCGCGAAGGCGGGCGGGCACACGCTGATCCACAATTCGCTCGTCATTGGCGGTTCGTCGTTTCAGGTGCATGCGGACAAGAGCAAGGCGGAGGGTAAGGCGCGGCTGTACTCCAATGGCCGCGATCTCGTCAGCAATCTCACCGCCGACAAGTGGGACTACGTGACCATCCAGCAGGCGAGCATCAAGAGCCACGACTTCACCACCTACCAGCCGTATGCGGGCATCCTGCGTGATCTGATCACGAAACACGCTCCGCAGGCGAAGCTGCTCATTCATCAAACCTGGGAGTATCGCGTGGATGATCCGCGTTTCTCTGTGAAGGAGCCGAAGCCCGGGGAGCCGAAAACGCAGGAGGAGATGTATCGTGGCCTCACCGCCGCCTACGACAAGATAGCAGCGGAGTTCAACGCCCGAGTGATCCCCGTCGGCGACGCTTTTCATCTCGCCGATACGGATGCGACGTGGGGCTACCGCAAGGACCCCAAGCCCTTCGACGCGAAGAAGGCGAAGCGGCCCGAGCTGCCGGACCAGACGCATTCGCTGCACGTCGGCTGGCGCTGGGCGAAGTCGAAGGACGGCAAGAAGATCACGCTCGGCATGGACGGCCATCACGCGAACCTGGCGGGCGAGTATCTCGGCGCCTGCGTCTGGTATGAGGTGCTGTTTGGTGACAGCGTGGTGGAAAATGCCTTCGTGCCAAAGGGTCTCGAAGTGGAATACGCCCGCTTTTTGCAGGAGACCGCACACAAGGCGGTGCAGGCACGGATGAAGAGTTCAGTGAAGAAATAGAAGTGAATTGAGCAGCTTCTAATCATACCAATTCATACCAATATATATCGACAAAAAGATATACATGGTTATATATGTGTATATTTGCTTTATTCATGGACGCCATCAAAAATCCCTTCTCGCCGGGAGCCGGCTCGCCGCCGCCAGAACTTGTAGGACGAGAAGGCGTGCTAGAGCAAGCGCGGGTGCTCCTCGGACGTGTGAAAGCGAAGAAGCCAGAGAAGAGCATTCTGCTTACCGGGCTGCGTGGTGTAGGAAAGACAGTGCTTTTGAATGAAATCGAGCGCATGGCCCTGAAAGCGGATTTTCGCACCGTCTCCGTGGAAGCACACGAGGAGAAGTCGCTGGCCGCGCTGCTGGTGCCGCACCTGCGAAAGCTATTCTTCGATCTGAACCGGATCGCGGGAGCAGGTGAGAAGGTGCGGCGTGGTTTGGCCGTGCTGAAAAGCTTCATGGACGGCGTGAAGGTCAGTCTCGGCGATATTGAAATCGGTCTCGATATCGATCCAGAAAAGGGGGTGGCAGACAGCGGCGATCTTGAAACCGACCTGCCGAACCTTTTTGTCGCCATTGGCGAAGCCGCCGAGGACCGTTCAACGGTGGTCGTCCTGCTCATCGATGAGATCCAGTATTTCAGCCAGAAGGAGCTGAGCGCGCTCATTATGGCAATGCACAAGATGCAGCAACGCCAGCTTCCACTCACATTGCTTGGCGCGGGTTTGCCGATTCTGCCAGGACTGGCGGGCGAATCAAAATCGTATGCGGAAAGGCTCTTCAGTTTCCCTGTCATCGGCCCGTTGTCGGTGCCAGATGCGGAGAGGGCGTTGCAGGATCCGGTGAAAGCTGTGGGAGTGGAGTTTACGAAAGAGGCACTCGCTGCAATCGTGAATGTGACGCAAGGCTATCCCTACTTTCTTCAGGAATGGGGCTATCAGACGTGGAATCGTGCGGACGTTTCGCCAATTTCGCTGCCTGTCGTCAAAGGAGCGTCTTCTGCAGTCGTAGAGCGGCTCGACGAAAACTTTTTCCGGGTACGTTTTGACCGCTGCACTCCTGCGGAGAAGCGGTATTTGCGCGCGATGGCAGGACTTGGTCCCGGGGCGCACCGAACCGGCGACATCGCAGCAGCTCTTGGCGTGACACCCAACAGCCTCGGCCCGGTGCGGGCTAAGTTGATCAAAAAAGGAATGATATTTAGCCCTGCTCACGGAGACATGGCGTTTACTGTGCCGCTATTCGACGAATTCATGCTGAGAGCCATGCCAAATCTATGAGCATGCATCTCTCCTTCCTTGTTTCCCAGTGAATCTGGTCAAACTCGTGGTGAGCGCCATATATATTATATCAGAGATGCGTAGCGGCCCGTGCGGCTGAAAATGATGTCCAAAAGGCGAGCGCAGCGTCCTTGTGAAAGCCATGACACGCATCGCCGCCCTTCTCCTCGCTCTCAGTTTGTCTGCGCATGCCGCCACGGAGGCGGATGTGATCGTGTATGGCGCCACGCCGGGGGGATTCTGCGCGGCGATAGCGGCGGCGCGTGAAGGAGCGTCCGTCGTCCTGCTGGAGCCCACGGCGCACGTGGGCGGCGTGAACACGGGCGGTCTTTGCTTCAGCGACTCGAACCAAACGGTGCGCAGCACGGTGCTGGGCTTGTTTGATGAATGGCACTCTCGTGTCGAGAAGGACTATCAGCAGCGCGGCGTGAAGCTGCCGTATCAGGTCAGCGTGAAGGATCACACGCACTGGACCTATGAGCCGCATGTCGCGGCGAAGATCACGAAGGAGATGCTCGATGAGGCGGGTGTGAAGGTGCTGACGAAGCGGGTCTTGAAGCAGGTGAGCAAAGACGGCGCGCGCATCACTAAGATCACGACGAGTGACGGTGCCTTCGCCGCGAAGGTGTTCATTGACGGCACTTACGAAGGCGATTTGATGGCGGCAGCCGGTGTGAGCTGGAAGATCGGTCGCGAGGGGCGAAAAGAGTTCGGCGAATCGCTGGCAGGGAAGCAGTATCCGAAGGCGAAGATGGCGATGTCCGGCCTCGATGCGGATGGGAGGCCGCTGCCATTCATCACGACGACCGATGCCGGTCCGGAGGAGGACGGCGACAAGAACGTGATGGTGTATAGCTTCCGTCTTTGCGTCACGAAGGAAGAAGCGAATCGCGTGCCATTTCCGCAGCCTGCGAACTACGATCCGGCGCGCTTTGAGGTGTTGCGGCGTTACTTTGCCCAGGAAAAGAGGCCGCACCTGCTGTGGGATCTGTATCCGCTGCCGGGAAACAAATTCGATGCGAACAACGGCATCGGGAAACAATTCTCCATGGGCCTCGTCGGCGCCTGCAACGGCTGGAGCGAGGCGGATGAGGCCGGGCGTGCGAAGATCTGGGAGGCGCACAAGCAGTACACGCTGGAGATGCATCACTTCCTCAGCACCGATCCCGCCGTGCCGGTGCACATTCGCGAGGAATACGCGCAGATCGGTCTCTGCCGCGATGAGTTCGCCGATTACGACCACTGGTCGCCACAGCTCTACGTGCGCGAGGGGCGCCGCATGATCGGCGAGTATGTCGTGTCGCAGAAGGACATCATGGACGAGTCAAAGAAGGACGATCCCATCGTCGTCTCATCGTTCCCGATTGATTCGCACGACTGCCAGCGCGTTGGCACGAAAGATTTCGTCGTCGATGAAGGCACGATCATGCCGGTGCGCATGGCGGGCCGCAGACACGGCTATCCGTATCACATCCCGTATCGCGCCATCACACCGAAGGCAGGCGAGTGCGAAAATCTCCTCGTGCCGGTGGCGCTGTCCTGCACGCATGTGGGCATCTCGTCGATCCGCGTGGAGCCGACATGGATGATCCTCGGCCAGAGCGCGGGCATCGCCGCCGCTTTGAGCGCGAAACAAAACGTGGCGGTGCAAAAGCTGCCGTATCCCGCGTTGCGCGAGCGCTTGCTGGCACAAAAGCAGGTGCTGGAGCTGCCTGTGCTGCCTGACCTGCCACCGGAGCCGAAAGGTGCGGTGAGCATCGATCCAAAGATATTGCCCGGCATCGTGCTGGATGACTCGCAGGCGGAACTCAAAGGTCCGTGGAGCCGCTCGTCGAATTTCAAGCCGCACATCGGCACCGGCTACGTGCACGACGACAGACGCGGCGACGGCCAGTCCATCGCCATCTTCCATTTCAAAGCACCGAAGACGGGCCGCTACGACCTGCGGATGGCCTATTCCGCCCATGAGACACGTGCGACGAAAGTGCCGGTGACAATTCAGAACGGTGGACGCAAAATCGAGATCACCGCTGATCAAACACTGCCGCTACCCGCAGGTGAGGCGTTTCGCAGCGTTGGAACCCTTGAACTCAGCAGCGATGCAGACACCGCCATCACCCTCAGCAACACCGGCACCGAAGGTTTCGTGATTGTGGATGCGCTACAGATCCTCCCAATCAATAACTGATTCATGCACACGCGCCGCCACTTCATCTCCGCCATCACCGCCGCTCTTGGTGGTTCCGTCTTTGCCGCTGACGGCAAGCCCAAGGCCATCGTGCTCCAGTCCGCGTGGGACACGGTGAACATTGGCGACATCGGCCACACGCCGGGCACGCTGCGTGTGATTGAGGAGCATCTGCCGGAGGTGAAGGTCGTGCTGTGGGCAATGAAGCTCGATGAACGTGTCACCGCGATGCTCAAGGCGCGCTTTCCGAAGGTGGAGATCCTTCAGGGCAGGCTCGACGGCAAAGGCGAGAAGGATCTCCGGCTTCAGGAGGCGATCAAAGGCTGCGATCTCTTCGTCCGCAACTCCGGCATGGGACAGGACCTCAGCTACATGAAGTTCTGCCGCCAGCACGGCAAGCCCTACGGCCTCTTCGGGCAGTCGTTCTTCCCCACCATGGTTCAGGGCTCGGGCGCGGAAGAACGCATCGCACTGCTGAATGCGGCGTCCTTCATCTACACGCGGGAGACGAAGACGCTGGCCATCCTCCAAGGCGCGGGCGTGAAAGCGGAATTCGGACCTGATGGCTGCTTTGGCATCGCCGTGCGTGATGACGTGCGCGGTCTCGCCACGATGAAGAAGCTCGGCTTGGAGGAGAAGAAGTTCATCACCGTGCAAATCCGCACCAACACACCCAAGGCCCCCGGTGTGGACGATCCACGGCCCGAAAAGCTTAATCCGCTGCATCCCACGCCGCAGCAGGTCGCCGACGACGAGCGCCGCGCGGCAAAGTTCCGCGAGTTGGTGACGCAGTGGGTGAAAAAGACCGGCGGCAAGGTGCTCATCTCGCCGGAGACCATCAAGGAGATGGGACACAACAAGCGACTCATCCATGATCCGCTGCCGCCGGAGATCCAGAAGCATGTGGTGAACTTGGAGTATTTCTGGAACGCCGACGAAGCGGCTTCGATCTTCGCACGAGCTCACACCATCGTCTGCCACGAGCCGCATTCACCCATCATCGCACTCGCGAACGGCACCCCGATCATCCACACCTACTCCGAGTTCGATTCGCCGAAGTGCTGGATGTTCAAGGACATCGGTTTGCCGGAGTGGCTCCTCGAAATGGACGAAACATCCGTCGAAAAGATGGCGGAGACGCTCTTTGCCATCGACGCCGATTATCCTGCTGCCCAGGCGAAGGTGAAGAAGGCGATGGCCTACGTGCATGAGTGCTTCGCAGGATCGATGAAGCATGTGAAGGGCGTTTTGGGTGCCTGATTTGCCCGCCTCACATCGTTATGGCCTGCGCCATGAATTCACGCCGCGCCTTTCTTCAACACAGCACGCTCTGCCTCGCCGGATTCGGCGCGGGAAGAATGTTCGCCGTCGAAAACGATGCCAAACCGCTGCTGCGCGTCGGTTTGATGACGGATCTGCACTACGCGGACAAGGAGCCGACCAAAACGCGCTTTTACCGCGAGGCGCTGGCGAAGCTTGATGAGGCCGTGGAGGTCATGAATCGTGAAAATCCGGCCCTGGTGGTCGAACTTGGCGATTTCATCGATCAGGCCGATTCCGTCGAAAAAGAGATCGAATGGCTGAAGACGATGGAGTCGCACTTCGCGCGGCTTTCGATGCCCAGGCACTACGTTTTGGGCAATCACTGCGTCGGCACACTCACGAAGCAGGAGTTCGCCGCGAACACGAAAGCTGCGGGCAGTTTCGAGAGCTTCGAGGCTGGCGGTGTGACGTTTCTCATTCTCGACGCCTGTTTCCGCGGGGACGGCACGCCGTATTCGCGGAAGAACTTCGATTGGAAGGACGCCAACGTGCCGAAAACCGAGCTGTCATGGCTTGAGGCGGAGCTGGGCAAAGCAACCGGACCGGTGATCATCTTTGCCCATCAGCGGCTCGACATGGACAAGGCCCATGCCGTCCGCAATGCCGCCGAGGTGCGGGCGCTGTTGGAGAAGTCCGGCAAGGTGCTTGCCGTGTTTCAGGGACACTCGCACAAGAACGACTATTAGCAGATCGCGGGCATTCACTACATGACGCTGGTGGCGATGGTCGAAGGCAGCGGCGAGGAGAACAACGGCTACACGATGCTCGATGTGCTCGCCGACGGCTCGCTGCGTCTGAACGGCTTTCGCAAACAAATGAACCGCACACTCAACCACGCATGAAGGCCTTTCTTTTTCTCCTCGCCACTTCCGCTTGGGCCGTCGAACCCGGCTTTGAGTCTCTCTTCGATGGCAAGACACTCGATG
>DAORHS010000153.1:0-8796 GCA_035438165.1 Prosthecobacter sp. | reverse complement strand
TGCGCTTCACCAACAACGGCAAGCTCAGCGATGCCGGCATGGAAAAGCTCGCCGGACTGAAGAACCTCGAAAGCTTCTCCTTCGTCGGCACCGCGATGACAGGACGAGCCTACGCCAAATGCGAAGGCTGGACGAAGGTCACCAAAGTCAGCCATCGCGGCAGTTCGATCGATGACGAGGGCTTGAAGGAGCTCTGCGATCATCTGCCGAACCTCGAAAGCATCAGCCTCGCCCATGCGAAGTTCACCGACGCGGGCGCGGTGCATCTGGCGAAGCTCACCAAGCTCAAGGGCCTCGAAATTGGCACCAAGAACGCCACGGCTGCCTGCTTGAAGAATCTCGCCACCTTGCCGCTCGAATATCTCCAACTCGGCGACGGTCTCGATTCACCTGAAGGCATCACCGAAGTCAAAGCCATCGCCAGCTTAAAGCGCCTCACCCTCACGCATTGCGATCATCTCAGCGACGAAGGCTTGAAGCTCGCAGCGGATCTCACGCAGCTCGAACAACTCGAAATCGGCGGACTTCAACTGCCGGACGAGCGTCTGCCGCAGTTGCGGGCCTTTGCATTCCTCAAGGAACTCAAGCTCATCAACCGCCCCAAAGGCTATCCCGCCGAGACGCAGGCCAAGATCAAGGCGCTGCTGCCGAAGGTCGATGTGAAGTTCCAGTAATCGTTCATTCGTCCGCTCCCTATTCGTCTGCCAGTCCGATTCACTGGCTTCGCTGGGGCGCAGCCTGCCTGATTGAAGATGGTGGTGGGCGACGTGCTGCTCTTCAACCGCTCCGCCGAACTTCCCGGAAGGCCGGCGCAGTTGATCGATGTGTGGGTCGGTGAGGAAACGCACAAGCTAGCCGCCGAGAAGCAGCGCAAGGACCACGGCATGGCTCGGAAGAAGTCCTGAACCCGCGTTGCCATCGCATCTGGCGCCACAGGCGTGCTGCGGCGGCCACGACTCAGAAAGGGTGCTTTGCACCTCATCAGGCATGTCAGCGTGTGTGGAGCTGTTTGTTTGCACGGTCTGTCGGGCCTGCTAGATCTTCGGCGCCTATGAATCAAGCCCAAGTCCAACTGGCGGCGCGCCTCATCCGCCGACATCCTCAAGCGAGCTGGCTCATCCTTCTGGTCTTTGCGGTCGTTGCCGGCCTCCAGACTTACTACGCCTGTTCGCCGCCGCATCAGATTGCCTCTTTGATCTCCCCGGCAAAGCTCGCCACTCTGGGCAGCCGTGCCGCCAATCCGCGTGTGCAGAAGTACGTGGCGATTTTGGAGAACGCCCGGCTCTCGGGTCGTGACCCGGCCGTCGTGGCAGCTGACGCGGTGAAGATTGCCGGCCTGCGCGGCGAGATGGCCGTCCTCACCGCCGAGGCCATGCTGCGCAATCGTGTCATCGCCGAACGGCTCGGATGTCTGAACCCTGCCGGTCTTCAGGAAATGCGCGAGGGCCGTGCGCCCACGGTGATGAAAGGGCCTTACAAGGGCGACCAACTCAGTGTTGACCACATCATCCCCCTCTCCGTCGTGCCGGAACTCGACAAGGTCATCGCCAACCTCGAACTCATGCCGTTGCGCATGAATGAGAGCAAGCATGCGAAGATGGGGGCGCGTCAGGAAGACCTGTTGAAGAAGCTGCGGGCGGCAGGCCTGTCTGTTGGCGAAGATTCGTCGGTCGGTGAGCTCTGAGCTACTTTTTCACATCGTTCTTGGCTGCATTCTCATCGCGCTGGTGCAGCGGACGCACCCAGATGTTCCGGTAGCGCGTCGGATTGTGATGATCTTGGAGGGCGAAGCCGAACTCCTGTGACTTCGCTTCCAGCGGCACCGCGTGCTGCACGATGACGCCGTTGTGGATCACGGTCATGCGGGCAGGTTCGAGCACCGCGCCCTTGTCATCGAGCTTCGCGCACTCGCAGATGATGTCATAGCTCTGCCATTCGCCCGGCTTGCGGCTGGCGTTCACGAGCGGCGGATATTTGTTGTAGATGGCGGCGGCCTGACCGTCGGGATAGGTGTCATTGTCATACGAATCGAGCACCTGCACCTCGCCCCAGCCATGGATGAGCACGCCGCTGTTGCCACGGCCCTGGCTGCTGCCGACGACTTCGGCAGGCGTGGCCCATTCGATGTGAATCTGACTGGAGCCAAACTTGTCCTTGGTGTCGATGTCACCGCCTTTAGGTGTGATCTCGGCGTAACCGTCTTCGATCTTCCAATTCGGCACGTCGCTTTGATCCTTGTCGTCCCGGCGCGGCTTGCGGGTGAACTTCGAGAGATCCTTGCCATCGAAGAGCACGATCGCATCGCTCGGCGGTGTGTTTGCCGTCGGCGGTGTGATCACCGTGGGCCGCGGCCTCTGCATGTCGCCCTGCCGGAAGATGCCGCCGGGCGTGAAGGGCTTTTCTTTTTTTGGTTCGGGCTGCTTTGCGGGTTCGGCGGCGTTCAAAGCAAGAGAGAAGAGCGTGAGGAGGAGTGTGGCGCGAGTCATGGAATGATGTGGTGGCAACGAAATGCCAGCGGTGGGTGTTTCATTCTGCAGATCGCCTTGAGTACAAAAAAGGTCGGCGCATCGCCGGCCTTTTCATGATCCAGTTGGGGCGCAACCGGGCTACTTTTGGAACATCTTGTCCTTGGCGTTCCCTCCACTGACGAGGTAGGCGACGAGATCGAGGAGCTCGTCTTGATTCAATGAGTTGATGAGGCCGGGGGGCATCATGCTGACTTTGCGGGTGCCTTTTTTGGCGATGTCGGATTCGTTGATGGCCAGGTGATCGTTGGGGGCGAAGGGGTTGGTCATGAGGAAGACTTTGCCGTTCTCTTCGACGACGATGCGACCGATGAGGATGCTGCCGTCTTTCTTGGTGATCTCGTGGCTGTCGTACTGGTCGCTGATGACCTTGCTGGGGTCGATGATGTTCTCCAAGAGATCGCGCAGGGTGTAGCGGTTGCCGGTGCCGGTGAGGTCGGGGCCGATGCTGCCGCCGTCGCCGTTGAAGCGGTGGCAGGTGGCACACATGGTGCTGCGATACATGGCCTCGCCGTTGGCGAAGTCGCGGCCTTTGAGGCCGGTGGATGCGAGGGCGACGGCTTCATCGAGCGTCCAGTTTTTGCCGGGGCCTTTGGGGGCGACGTAGTTGGGCGCGGCGGTGAGGGCCTCGACTTTGTTGCTGAGTGCGTCCAGTTCGGCGAGTTCAGGCTGCGGCACGAAGGTGGCGAGGGCGTCCTTGCGGATGTTGTCGATGAAGCCTTTGAAGCTGTTGCCACCTTTCCAAGTACGAGCGCGTGGGAACCAGGAGAAGTAGGTGCGGCGATGCTCGGACGTCCAGCCGGCGGTGGCATTGCGGAGCGCGGCCATGTAGCTGATCTGCTGTGAGTTGGGCCGGCTGCCGGCGGCGGCGCGGGCGGCGTTGGCGTAGCCGTCGTTGCGGCTGAGGACGGCGTCGGTGGCGACTTCCGTGAAGTCGTCTTTGGCGGTAGCCATGAGCCCGAGGGTTTTGGAGACGACCTTGGGCGAATCGACGGCGACGAGAAGCTGGCACAACTCGCGATTGATCATCGGATCCTCGGCGGGATACACAGCGTCGAGGGATTCGGCGATCTTTGCGCACACGTCGGCCTCGGGTTTGCCGAGTCGGGTCAAAATGAGTTCCAACGCACGCAAGGCGGCGAGCTGCTGGCTGAGGGGGAGTTTGGCACCCTTGAGATTGCCAAGCGCGAGGAGCAGTCGGCCCTGCAATTCAACGTTCTCAGGCGCGACGTTCCCGATGGGTTCGCTGGAGGTGCCGGTGGGTTTGGCAGCGGGTTTGCCACCTTCGTGATTCGACTTGGCACCCGTGACGCGGGCGAGGGCGATGATGCCTTCGATCAATGCGACGGGATGTTTTTCATTGAGAGCTTTTTCCTTCCAAAGGTCCACGGGCAGCTTTTCAATGGCGACGCGTGCGGCGTAACGCACGTGACGGTCGCTGTGACTCAGGTAACTCCAGGCGACTTTGAGGGCCTGCTGCGGGTCGATCTGGCCGGCGTGGTATTCTTCGAGCGCGGCACGCATCTTGAATTCTTCGTCCAACGGCAGAGCCTTGGCGGGCGTGGTGGAATCATCTCCGACATAGGTCACGCGATAGACGCCGGACTGTGTTTTGCGGCCGCCGACGGCGAAGTACATCGCGCCGTCCTGCGGATGGATGACAAGGTCGGTCAGCGGCAGTGGTTTGCCGAAGACGAATTCTTCCTTCGTCGCGACGTAGCTCGCTCCCTTTGCTTCGAGGTGGATGGCCCACATGGTGCCGTAGGTCCAGTCGTTGATGTAAACGGCGTGCTGGTACTTCGCAGGGAATTTCGCGCCAGTGCCAGCAACGACGCCGGTGGGGCTGCCGGGACCGATGTCGAGCGTGGTGGGCAGCGAGTCGGCATAGTAGTTCGGCCATTTGCCGCTGCCGCTGCGCCAGCCGTAGTCGGCGCCGCTGACGCAGTGGTTCACGCGCGTGGGGCGATACCAAGGGCTGCCAATGTCCCACTCCATGTCGGCGTCATAGGTGAAGAGTTCACCCTGGTCGTTGAAACAGATGTCGAATTCATTGCGGAAGCCGGAGCAGAAGAGCTCCACGTTTTTGCCATCGGGTTCCATGCTGCAAATGAAGCCGCCGGGGGCGAGGCGGCCGCGGGCATGGCCGTTCGCATCCCAGAGGCGGGGCAGGACGTGGTCTTCGTTCCAAATTTTGGCAGGACGGCTGGTGGAAAGCTCGTCAGGCAGCTCGGTGTGGTTGCCGCCATTGAAGTAGATGCGTTTGCCGTCAGGACTCACGACCATGCTGTGCAGACCGTGCTCGCCGCCGCCCTTCATGGTGACGAGCTTGGTGGTCTTGTCGTATTGGTCGTCGCTGTCGGTGTCCTGCAGGCGGTAGAGGCCGTTGTTTTTGCCATCCTCGTTGACCATGACATAGAGGCTGTCGAAGGCGGCGAGCAGACCGTGAGCTTTGCCCAATTCCACGGCGAGTTTCTCGGGTTTCAGCGGAGCCGCGATGGAGTCGCGGACTACAGGTGGAACGCTCATGCGGTAGATGCTGCCATACTGATCGCAGGCGATGAGCCGACCTTTCGGATCGACGGTGAGCGCCACCCAGGAGCCTTCCTGGTCCTTGGGCACATTGTAGAGCTTTTCCACCTCGAAGCCCTTCGGCACGGTGATTTCGGAAGCGGCGATGGATTCGGCGGGGCCGCTGTTTTTGCCGCCGCCAGCTTTGCCATCGAGCGCGAGGCCCCAGGGGCCTTTGCCATAGTCGTTGATCACCAGCGCGGGCTTCCACTCTTCCTTGCCCGTGGGGGTGGCTTCCCACTGGCCATTGGTTTCAATCACGATGTCCTGACGTCCCTGCGGCAGCTTGAGAGTGAGGCGGGCGATGAGCGCGGCGGTGCCGCCTTTGTTCGTGGCGTTGACGATGATCTCGTTGCTCTCGCCACGCCTGATCTCCTTGCTCACATCGGCCTTCACCGGTTCCTGCCAGTCGGGATTGGTGAGCACCTTTTGGCCGTTCACGTTGGCGACCGCACCGTTGTCACACGTCAGTTCCAGCGAGGCGAGCTGTGCATTCTGAGGAACGTCAAAACGATAACGAAAGGTGACTTTGCTGTCCTTGTTGCCGTCTTTGGAGAGCCAGATCCACTGCGGGGCGGCGGAAGCGGTGTTGAGCAGGACGACGAAGGCAAGCGTGGAGAGAATACGGGGCGACATGGTGGGCGGAAAGTACGCGCCAAATGACCCGACGTTGCACGCGAACACGAACCTCTCTCAGGAATGAGCAGGGAGCGGCGGGAGGAAGCGGTCCGGTACCTGCTAAACGTGGTTGCCGTTCATGGCATGGTCACCGTTTGAAGCATGATTGCCATTCATTTGATGCACCGAGAGCGCGGCCACACGTGACCTCAGCTCCTTGCTGGGCTTGAAACGCACCACACAGCGGTCCGGAATCATGACCTCAGAATTTGGCTGCTTTGGGTTACGTCCAATTTTGCCCCGGGCGACGCGCAGGTCGAACGTGCCGAAGGTTCGCAGGGTGACCTCGTTCCCCTCACCTAGATTCTTTGAAACCAACTCCATAAACGCCTCCACAATGGCCAGCGTGTCGGCGTGTTTGATGCCGGTGGCATCGCTAAGTTCGGTGACCAAATCTTTTTTGGTGATCGTTGTCATATGAAGGTGACTAGCGAGACGTTTAATGGGGTGCAACTAAATTCTGTGTCGAATTATCATCCTTACCTACTCCTCGTTCAGCATATTTCATTCACGACAATCCGAAACTGACCCGGACATCACCTCTGAACTGGTGCGGAAGTGCATTTTGCAATGAGATCGCAAAACCTCCGCTCCATGCTGCTTGACCAGGCTTATGGCGGCTGTTTTCACCTGGGCTGACGCCCCTTTGGGAAACTCGATGCCGAACTTTTGGCTCTCCGATTTCAACCAACGGACAAAAGTTTCCCGCGCCAGGATCGAGGCGGCCGCCACCGCCGGATCGCTTTCCGCCTTGGTTCGCTGCACGAGTTCGATCTCGCGCCCGCGTTTCTGGAGGGAGCGTTGCAGCACGGCGGGATTCGCGAACTGGTCGGAGATCGCGCGAGGGCAGTCGGGCACGCGCTCGAGCAGGTTCTCGATGACGCGGGCATGGCCCCAGGCCAGCAGGCGGTTGAGGTTGCCAAATTGGGCGTGCAATTCGTTGTATCGTTCCGGGTGGATGGAGATCACCTCCCAGGCGAGGCCGGGGATGCTTCGAATGTCGGCCGCAATTTTGAAAATGCGTTCGTCGCTGCTGATGCGTTTGCTGTCCACGGCTCCGACATCACGCAGACGGCGTGCCACCTGGCCGTCGATATAAACTCCGGCGACCACCAGGGGGCCGAAGAAGTCGCCCTTGCCGCTTTCATCGACGCCGATATGCGGCTGGAACATCTCCGGATGATGGACTTCTTCATAGCCGAGTATGGCTTCGCCCAGCACTTCGGGTTCGAGCAGGTGGGTGACGAAGTCTTCCGTTTCTTTTCCCTGCACGACCACCTTCGGGCCCTTCTCATACACCAGCACATTCACCTTCGATTTGGCGGCGGCGTAGAGACAGTAGGGCTTGATTTGAAATTCGAAGCCGCGATCCGCCAGCAGTGCTAGCAGCTTCTCTGCTTGTGCAGCGGTGAGCGCATGGGTGTAGCTGGTGAGGGCGGGCATGAGGAGGGAAAATTAATCGCACAAGCGATCAAAGATTCATGAAAAATGCGAGCACCGGTTCATAAGTGGTGCACGATGTCCTCTCAAACTGCCAAACCGGATACCAAAGCAATCGCCGAGGATCTCGTGAACTGGTATCAGCAGCATGCGCGTGACTATCCCTGGCGGCGCACGCGTGATCCTTATGCGATTCTCGTTGCCGAGGTGATGCTGCAGCAGACGCAGATCGCCACGGTGCTGGGGCGTGGCTACTATGCCCGCTGGCTGGAGCGGTTTCCCGATTTTTTGTCCCTGGCGACGGCCCGTGAGGACGAAGTGCTCAAGGTTTGGGAGGGACTGGGCTACTACCGGCGTGCGCGCAATCTCCAACGGCTTGCCGGGGAGGTGATGGGGAAACATGCCGGAGTGTTTCCACGCGAGCCTGCCGCCATTCTGGCGCTGCCAGGCATTGGCCCTTATACGGCGGGCGCGGTGGCCAGCTTTGCCTTTGGTCTCGCAGAGCCCATCGTGGATGGCAATATCTCGCGCGTTCTTTCGCGCATTTACAATGATGCTACGCCGGTCGATTCGACTGCGGGTGCAAAGCTGTTGTGGGGACGATCGAGGGAGTTGGTGCAAACTACGGATGATCCGCGTGCGCTGAATTCGGCGCTCATGGAACTGGGCCAGACGCATTGCACACCGGCAAAACCCGCGTGTGACATCTGCCCCGTGCGCAGTCATTGCCGGACCGTCGAGCCCGAGTCGCTCCCGGTGAAGCACTCACGCCAGGAGATCACGACTGTCATCGAGCGGGTCATTTTCCTCCGCACCCAGGCGGGAGTGCTGCTGGAGCTCGAAACCGGCAGGCGCCGCACCGGCCTGTGGAAGCTTCCGGCCTTGCCTTCTGTGCACGACGAACAGCCGCCCCCCGTCCTGCTGCGCATGCACTACGGCATCACCCGCTACAAGGTCACGCTCTGGGTGCATGAGCCCCATGCGCTGGACAGCGCCTGGCCGGACACGCACCGCATCATTCCTTTCACCGAACTGGAAGCCACCCCCATGCCGGCGCCGTATCGACGGGCACTGCGTGAACTGCTCGAACTCGGCGAGTTCAAACTGCATGCCTGAACCTGCATTTTACCATTTACATCTGCAGCATTTCAGACTGCTATCTTTCCACGCCATGAAATTCCGCCTGTTCCTCTCCTGCTTCGCAATCTTGATCAGTGCCTGCAAACCCAGTTCAACAGGGCCGAAGGCTGAAACGGCTCCCTCACCAGCCACCGCGCCGAAGTCCTCCAAGCCGCAGGTTCTCGTCGCCAACTATCCCCTGCAGTACTTCGCGCAGCGTATCGCGAGCGACGTCGTCGAGGTGCGCTTCCTGGCGCCGAAGGATGAGGATCCGGCGTTCTGGCAGCCGGACGAAAAGGCTGTCACCGCCTTTCAAAACGCGGATCTGATCCTCATGAACGGAGCGGGGTACTCGAAATGGGCGGACAAGGTCACGCTGCCTGAGTCGAAGGTGGTCGATACCTCGAGCCGTTTCGCCAATAATTTCATTGAGGTTCGTGATGCCAGCACACACAGCCATGGACCT
>DAORHS010000152.1:0-8843 GCA_035438165.1 Prosthecobacter sp. | reverse complement strand
GGCATCCGTTGAAAGGTTTGCGGCATCCGTTGAAAGGTTTGCGGCATCCGTTGAAGCGTTTGCCGCATCCGATGAAGGGTTTGCCGCATCCGATGAAGGGTTTGCTCCATCCCTTGAGACGTTTGCGACATCCGATGAAAGGTTTGTTCTATCCGTTGATAGGTTCGCGTCATCCGATGAAAGGTTTGAAGCAAACCTTTCAAGGTTTTGGCCTCCAGATTGAGCTTTTGCGCCATTTTGGCCAGATTCTGACCCAGCAGCCCGAACAGCGTGACCAACGGTCTTGAACTTCACATCCCTCCCCCGGGAGGAAGCGTCAGGCACGCTCGTTTTAGCCGCAGAGGGGCAAAGAGGCAGAGACAGCAGAGTTTCAATCTCTCCGCCTCCTCCGCCTCCTCCGCTCCTCTGCCTCTCTGCGGCAAATCCGGGAGGGATTGGGCCTCTGGAACTAATGCGTCAGCGCGTAGAACACGATGTTGATGCCGAGGGGATAGGCATGCTTCTCGGAGACCTCGCGGAAGTAGTCGGCGTCGAAGGCTTCCTGCTCCCAGCCGTCGCCCATGTCGTTGTTGAGGCAGATCAGCATCACCATGCGGCCACGGTCGTCATGCACCGCGCGGAAGATGGGCTGGGCGGCATCGGGACGGATCTCGTTGCGCATGTTCGTGCGCCCCTGCCGACGCATTTCCCCCCAATAGACATTGCTATGCACCTGCGGCGGCGATTGCAGGTCGAACACGCAGTGGAAGACGGGATGATCCGGCTTGAGCTCGGTGTAGCCGCGATCCGGCCAGATTTTTTTGAAGGTGGCAACAAAGGCCTTCCACTCCTCCCCGCCCCAGAAGTCATCCATCAGGATGAAGCCGCCATTGAGCATGTACTCGCGCAGCACATGTGCCTGTTCGTCACTGATGTCCATGTTGCTCGGCTCAGAAACGTAGAGGAAGGGATGATGGCGGAGCTGCCCGGCGTCGATGTCGATGATGACCGGAAACGGATTCACCTGCACCGAGGTGAGCTGATGCAGCCGCCAGGAGAAATTCAGCTCGGCCTCGGGATAGTCCGCCGTCCAGCGCAAGCCGCGGCGGAAGGGGTAGCACAACCGCGCGAAGGTGAAGACGTCCTTCGGCAGATCCTCCGACACCTGCCACACCGGCAGGTTCCGGCCGTAGTGCCGCCAGCCTTTGAACTGACGTGGATCACGCGGAAACTGCACCTCCCTGCCCCGGTAAACGCCGCGACGAATCTCCGGTGCCACCTGAGAAAGGGATTTCCCCAACGCGAGCAGCCCGAGGATCAGCAGCGGCCATTTCCAAAGTCTCATGGTCTGGTTTTACCCGAAGAGACGACTCAAAAGCCATTCTTTTCTGATCACTCAGTCAGCGATAAACGGTGCAGCGTGTCATAGGCCATGCGGTGCCACTGGGGAACGCGGCAAAGAAATCCGTTGGCTTCTTTCCGTGTCATTCCGTGTGTTCCGCAGGCATCCCTGCCTTGGGTTTCATTGCTCCGAATCTCTCCCCCCCACAGCTCCTCTGCCGCTCCCGACTAACTTGAATGTTTCCCACAGATGACGCAGATTGGTTTCAATCTGCGTCATCTGTGGATGCATCCTGCCAGGATAATTCACGAAGGCAAAAAGAGCGGGCTGAGTTTGGCGCACGTTGTGTTACACCTCGCGTCATCGGCATCATGACCCAGTGCCCCACCGCTTTACCGCCGCTCCAACCTTTTGCCGGACAGGCTCCTTCGAATCAAACAAACTGGTCGGGCTGGCGAGATTCGAACTCACGACCTCTTGCACCCCATGCAAGCGTTCTACCAGGCTGAACTACAGCCCGACCTATGTTTGACGTTTCTCTCCAGCGGTGCCGCGTTGGGGTGGCTGCCGGTTGGAGAGGTGCGCATTCTGGACAGAGCGGAACTCTTTGCAACTGCGATGTTACGTTCTGCTGAGAATGTCCCGCGAGGCTTGCCATTGCAGCGCCATCCAAGTAAAACCTGACGGATATTCCGCATGGTCACGATCACAGTCCAGGACCTCACCAAGCGCTTCGGCGGCAGCGTTGTGCTCAGCAGCGTGAATCTGCAGATCGAGTCCGGGGAGCTGTTCTTCCTTTTGGGGCCGAGTGGCTGCGGCAAAACCACGCTTCTACGCCACATCGCGGGCTTTTACACGCCGGATGAGGGCCGGATCTGGTTCGATGACGAGGACGTGACCCGCCTGCCCGCGCACAAGCGCGGCACGGGCATGATGTTTCAAAGCTACGCGCTCTGGCCACACCTCAATGTGGCGCAGAATGTCGCGTTCGGTCTTGAGGAACGAAAACGCCCGCGCAAGGAGATCGAGCATCGTGTCGCCGAAGCGCTCACGCAGGTGAAGCTCGACGGCCTCGGCGCCCGCAAGATCCAGCAGCTCTCCGGTGGCCAGCAGCAGCGCGTCGCCCTCGCCCGTGCGCTCGTCATTCGCCCCAAATGCCTGCTGCTCGACGAACCGCTCTCCAATCTGGACGCGAAGCTGCGGCTCGAAATGCGCACGGAGATTCGCCAGATCTGTAAGCAGCACGGACTCACCGCCATCTACGTCACGCATGATCGTGATGAGGCGCTGAGCATGGCCGACCGCATGGCGATCATGGATGCGGGCCGGTTGATTCAAGTCGGGGCGCCTCCTGAAATCTACCGCAACCCCGCCACGCGCATGGTGGCCGAGTTCATCGGTGAAACGAACTTCGTCGAAGGCCGGGCGCTGCGTGAGAGCAGCCGTGAAGGCTTCTACGATATTGAAACCCCCTTCGGTGTCCTGCGCGGCCGCACCGACGGCTCGTGGCAGCCTGCCGCCGGCCAGCCCGTGATCCTGAGCATCCGCCCCGAATCGCTCACGTTCGGCAATGTGCTCGACTCGCCCAACCGTTTCCCCGGCCACATCATCGACACCACCTATCTCGGCGCGACGGTGCAATACCTCGTCCAGGTGCACGGCGGACCGCTGATGAAAGTCTGCGAGACCAACCCGCAGGAGATTCGCCTGCCTTCGGAGGAGGAAACGCGCGCCATGGCCGCGATGAACGATGTCGTGATCCTGCGCAAATGAACCTGCCTCAACGCCAGCTCGCCAGCGCACAACGGACGCAACCCCGTTGGGGTTGCCCCTTGGTTACGGCGTTGGACACACGTCATTCCCAGGGTTCTGCGAACCCTGGGCTAAAAGACACAAGCCCTTTGGGCTTGAACGTGCCAACGACTTTCAAATCAGAAGGAGCCTTCGCTGGCGTGGAGAACGAGGCTTGGGACTTGAACGCGCCAGCGATCTTCAAACGCCGGTTCATTCAACCTCAAAGAGGTTGCGTATTACAGCCCAGGGTTGGCACAACCCTGGGATTGGCACGCCCGACGATCTCTTCTGCACAGCAACCCCAAAGGGGTTGCGTCCATCGTTGGTCACAGGTTCTCGCACCCGTTTTATGAACGAACGCCTCACAGCCCTGCTGGAGCATCCGCGCACGCGCGCCGTGCTCGCATGGTTGCAGCACTGGCGCAAGGAAGTGGCCGTCTCCGTGGCGATGCTGGTCACGCTGGCGGGTCCGTTTCTGCTCAAACCGGCGCAGAGCACCGCGCCGGCGCGCCACGATCGCCGTCTCGTCATCATCTCGCCGCATCACGACCGCATTCGCGAGGAGTTTGGCCAGGCCTTCGCCGCTTATTGGAAGAAGGAGCATCATCAGACTCTCTTCATCGACTGGCGTGTGCCCGGCGGCACGTCCGAGATCGCGATGCTGATCAAATCTGAAGCCACGGCGGCGTTTCAGCAGCATTGGCAGACCAAACTGCATCAAACGTGGTCTCCCGCCGTGGCCCAGGCCTGCTTGAATCCGAAGGCCGCGCCCGATGACGAGGCGCGCAAGGCCTACCTCGCCTCCAATGTCGGCACCGGCATGGACGTCTTCTTTGGCGGTGGCGCCTATGACTTCGAGCAGCAGGCCAAGGCAGGCACGCTGGTGGCGGGGGATGGCGAAACGACCGGCATCAGCGCCTTGATGAAAAAACATCCCGAATGGTTCAGCGACGGCGGCATTCCGGAACGGCTGAGCGGCGAGCCGTTTCGTGATCCACAGGGCCGCTGGTGCGGCGCGTGCCTTTCGAGCAGCGGCATCGTCTTCAATCGCGACGTGCTGCGGCGCATCGGCCTCGCCGAAGATCCGGACTCGTGGGATGATCTGGCGGATCCACGCTACTACGGTCAGATCGCACTCAGCGATCCTGGCAAGAGCGGTTCGGTCACGAAGGCGCTCGAAATGCTCATCCAGCAGCAGATGCAGACCGCGATTGATCGTCTCAAAGCACGGCCAAACTCCAAACTCACGCCCGAAGAACTCGAAGCCCAAGGCGTGGCCGAAGGCTGGAACGAAGGCATGCGCCTGATCCTGCGCATCAGCGCCAATGCACGTTACTTCACCGATTTTTCGACGAAGATCCCGCTCGAAGTGGCCAAAGGCGATGCCGCCGCCGGGATGTGCATCGACTTCTACGGCCGCTCGGCGGAGGAAGATGTGCGCAAGGCGGACGGAACCTCGCGCGTCGGCTTCATCGCCCCGCTGGGAGGCACCTCGGTCAGCGTGGATCCCATCGGCATGCTGCGCGGCGCGTCCGATCCTGAACTCGCAACGGCGTTCATCGAATTCGTGCTCGGTGATCCCGGACAGAAGCTCTGGAGTTTTCGCGTCGGCGAACCCGGCGGCCCACGGCATCATGCACTGCGCCGGTTGTCCGTCCGCCACGATCTGTACACGCCGGAGAACATCGCCCGCATGAGCGACGGCCATGAAGCGCCTTTTGAAAAGGCCAAAGCCTTCACCTACCACCCGGAACGCACCGGTTCCGCGTTCAACGCCATTCGTTTCCTTGTCCGCGTCATCTGCGTCGATTCCCACGATGAACTGCATGATGCCTGGAAGCGCATCATCGACAACGGCATGCCTGAACGTGCCATCACCGTGCTCGAAGACCTCACGCGCGTGAAGTATGAAGCCGCCACCGGCAACATCTCCAAGATCCTCGCCTCACGCGACAAAACCCAGGAAACCCGCCTCGCCCGCGAACTCGGCGACGCCTTCCGCAATCAATTCATCCGCGCCGGCACGATGGCGCGGCGCGGCTTGTAGCGCTGGAGCACGCCAGACTTTATCGAGCCGCGCAATGACGAAACCAGAATGATGAATGACGAAGGAATGCCCAATGAAGCACCCCACAAAGCAGCAGAAGCATCGTGATTCACAATCCGTTCACCATTCGAACTTCGGACTTCATTCGTCATTCTGAATTCGTCATTCGACATTCATCCCCTCTCCTCCCCTGATGTCCCGCACCCTCTCCCTCCTGATCTTCCTGGCAATGACCGCGTTCTTCGCGTGCTTCTTCGCCTATCCGATCTGGGCGGCACTGGAGGCGGCGTTTCGCGGGCCGGATCACAAGTTCACGCTGGAATACATCACCGAAGTCTTCCTCAACGAGCTGTATCGCGAAGGCTTGTGGAACTCCTTCATCATCGCGGTATGGACGACGCTGGGGTCGCTCGTCATCGCGCTGCCGCTGGCGGTTTGTTATGTGCGCTTCGCGTTCCCCGGTCGTGCGTTGCTCAATTCACTCGTGCTCATGCCGATGATCCTGCCGCCCTTCGTCGGCGCCATTGGCATCAAGGCCATGTTGGGTCAGGCGGGGGCTTTGAACAGCTTCTTGATCCATCTCGGTCTTATGGATGCCATGCATCCGACCGACTGGCTCGGTCAGCATCGCATGCTGGGCATCATCGTCATGGAGGTGCTGCATCTTTATCCGATCATTTACCTCAACGCCGCCGCGGCGCTGTCGAACCTCGACCCGGCCATGGAAGAAGCCGCCGCCAACCTCGGCTGCAACGCGTGGAGCCGCTTCTGGCGGGTCACACTGCCGCTCATCATGCCCGGCGTGTTCGCGGGCGGCACGATCGTGTTTGTGTGGTCCTTCACCGAGATGGGCGTGCCGCTGCTGTTTGATTACGACCGCGTCACCGCCGTGCAGGTGTTCCGCAGCATCAATGATCTCAGCGGGAACCCGTTTCCTTATGCTTTGGTGACTGTGATGCTCGTTTTCAGCACGCTGTTCTACCTCACGAGCAAGCTGCTCTTCGGCAGTTCGAGCGCCAGCGGCGGCGGGCGCGCCACGAC
The DNA here is from genome assembly GCA_035438165.1 of Prosthecobacter sp. Classification (GTDB taxonomy): domain Bacteria; phylum Verrucomicrobiota; class Verrucomicrobiia; order Verrucomicrobiales; family Verrucomicrobiaceae; genus Prosthecobacter. The sequence continues at coordinate 2,640 of DAORHS010000152.1, read as the reverse complement.
CGGTCGTGAAACGATTCAATTGCCCCCTTGGCTGGGCTGGGCCTGCACCGCGTTCTTTGCCTTGGTGACCTTCCTCGCGGTGCTGCCGCATCTCGGCGTCGTGCTGCTGTCGTTCTCCAAAGACTGGTATGGCACGGTCATTCCGCACTCGCTCACGCTAGCCCATTACCACGACGCGCTCGGCCATGAACTCACGCTGTCCTCCATCGCCAACAGTTTGAAGTACTCAGCGCTAGCGATGCTGGTGGCGCTCTTCCTGGGCATCGGCGTGGCCTATGTTTCGGTCCGCACTCGAATCTGGGGGCGGCAGGTGCTGGATGCGATGGCCATGCTGCCGCTCGCGGTGCCCGGCATCGTCATGGCCTTCGGTTATCTCGCCATGACGCGTGAAGGCCAGCCTTTCCACTGGCTGATGCTGGGCGAAGATCCGCTGCTGCTGCTCGTCATCGCCTATGCGGTGCGTCGTCTTCCGTATGTCGTGCGTTCCGCCGCCGCCGGATTCCAGCAGGTCAGCCCCACGCTCGAAGAAGCCGCGCAAAACCTCGGCGCACGCCCGGAAAAGGCGCTGTGGCGCATCACCCTCCCGCTCGTGACTCCGAATCTCGTCGCCGGAGGCCTGCTCGCCTTCTCTTTCGCGATGCTTGAGGTCAGTGATTCGATGATTCTTGCCCAGCAATCCGCACACTTCCCGATCACCAAGGCCATCTACTCGCTCGTGCTCGCGCTTGGCAACGGGCCCAACCTCGCCTCCGCCCTCGGCGTGTGGGCGATGATCTTTCTGGCTGTGACGATTCTGGGCGCGGGTGTGATCCTGGGGAAGAAGCTCGGGGCCTTGTTCCGAGGCTGAGTTCCCACCAAAATGTAACGCCAGCAAGGTTCCCTTGACGCTGCCCGTCTTCAGGGGTGAGATGGGGGCCATGAGACGCCCTTGGATCAAGATCGAGACCTGCACGCCGGACAAGCCGGAGATCTGCAGCATTGCCACGCAGTTGCGCATGGATCCGGACACCGTGGTGGGCAAGCTCGTGCGTCTCTGGTCCTGGGCCGAACTGAACCGTATCACGCCGCACGATCTTGGCGTTACCCGTGAGTTTCTCGACAAGCTTGTCGGACGGAAAGGCTTCGCCAGGGCGCTGGAGCAGACGGGCTGGCTGGTGGAAACGAATGGCACGCTTTCCTTCCGTAACTTCCAACGACACAACCATCCCGTAGCACACAGCCGGGCGTTGACCGCGAAACGGGTGGCCCGCCATCGCCTGCGCAAGCTCAAGGCGGCCGCTGCGAATGCGGACGTGCCCGCTTCGGAAACTCCGATGGAGACGCCGCCTCCTGAAGTGACTCAACCTCCCGAGTACACCGCTCCCCCTGTTGAAAATTGGCCTCAAGAACCTGCGCAGGAGGAAGCACCGCCAACAGAAGAGCCTCATGTTTTCACCGAGGCATCTCAGGAAAACGCTCCAACGGTGGAGTCTCCTCCAGAGTCTGAACCTCCTGCATCTGAAGAAGAGATGCCGGAGCCGAAGAAGCGCCGCTCCAGATCCTCCGGCGATTCCCCGGACCAGCCGATGCTGTTCTAAGCCGAAGCCCGTGCTCCATCAGAACTGGCGGCCATTTTTTCGCGCCAGCGATAGCGTGCCGCCCATGCGTTCGGCTTTCGTTCGACGACATCGGCAATGACCTCGCCCATCACCGGCGTGAACTTGAAGGCATGGCCCGAATCACCGGCGGCAACGATCAAACCCGGATGATCAGGATCGTGGTCGATCCAGAAGGCGCCGTCGAAGGTGTCGCAGTAGAGGCAGACGCGTGTGGCGGCGACGGGAGCGTCGGCGAACGACGGAAACGTCTCGCGCAGGAAGCTGCGGTAACGCTCTTCTTCACCTGTGGGCAACGTGCGTGGATCATTGGCATTCACGCGACGGCCCGGACCGTGGTTGGCCACTTTGACGAGGCCGTCGGCGTTGGCGGGAAAGCCATACCAGCCGGTTTTGCCGATGTCAGCGCCCCAGACGGGAAACTGCGGTGCCATGAAGGGACGTGGATCGTGCGGCTTGAAGTGAAACACCGTCTGCGCCGTGGCCCACATGACCTCCTGCATGTGTGGCAGCAGCGTGGGCGTCCACGCACCGGCGGTGACGAGGATGCGATCCGCTTTCCAATGGATGCCGTTACTGGAGGCAATGCCGGTGCAGCGAGCGCCGTCGAATTTTGGACGCGGGTCTGCCACGTCCTCAATGATCTCGATGCCCGCAGCTCGTGCTTCGGCGGCGAGACAAGCGATGACGCGCCCGCTTTCGACCCAGCCGCCGGTGGGATTGAGATAACCATCGCGATACTGCCCGTGGTTCCAGGCAGGATGCAGCTCGCGCAGCATCGCGGCGGAAGTGCGGCGCAGCTGATGACCGCGGACTCGGAGGAACGCGTGGCTGTCATGCTCGAAGCCGCCTGGCTGCATCTCATCGCGCGACATGACGAGAAAGCCGTCCTCATGATACAACTCCTCGCCCCACTTCGCATTCCAGGCGCGCCAGCGATTCAGGCTGCGTTCTCCCATTGCCGTGTGCTGCTCGTCCACCGCGTAGTCCATGCGCACGACCTTGCTGATGTCTGTCGAGGCGGCATCGGGATAAGGAATCCGGC
>DAORHS010000151.1:0-8856 GCA_035438165.1 Prosthecobacter sp. | reverse complement strand
CAACGGTGAGATGCAGTCAACGCCATGGACCCGGATCACCTGGAGCGGCTACGGTCCGCTGCGCTACTTCACCAGTGAAGGTACGGAAATGACCAGCGCGGACACCAGCGAAGAGGATCTCGCGGCTTCACTTTCTTTTGTGGCATCTGTGTACGTGCCCACACAGCCGCTGGATGTGGTTCTTCCGGCTGGAACGAGTGGTGGTGGCGGTTCGGGGACGGCGGAGACCTACCTGCGTCGTGTGACCATCTCGGTCGCCACCACCAGCGATCCGGCTTTCGATTTTAACACGGCCGCGCCCGCGCGCATCACCTCGGCCAACACCCTCGTCGCCAGAATGGGGGACTGACCTCCCAAACCGCAAACCTTGTACAGCCCTATGAAACATCATCATGACAGATCCCGGCGGCACGGCTTCTCCCTGGTGGAGGTCGCGCTTTCCATGGTGATCCTCTCGATCATCCTGCTGGTTGCGGTGCAGGTGCTGAACCAGACCCAGCGCACCTGGAAACGCGGCGTGGCGCGCGTCGAGCAGTTTCGCGAAGCCCGCATGGCCTTTGAGAGCATCACTCAAAACCTCACTCAGGCCATTTTAAACACCTACCAGGCGTATCAGTACAACACTGGCGACACTCCAACGGTCCCTCAGTCAAAAACCGAGCTGCCGATGAAGTACATGCGCCAGTCGGAGCTTCAGTTCGTCACAGGGCAGGCTGCGACGCTCCTGCCGGGGGACCAGGCTTCGATGCTCTCGACTCATGCCTTGTTTTTCCAGGCCCGGCTGGGTCTCAGCGAGCGTGAGGGCTACGAAGGTCTCAACCGGCTGCTCTGCGGACGGGGGTACTTCATCATGTATGGCAGTGACGACGCCTTCCGTCCCCGGCATGTGCCGACCCAGAGTTCACGCTTTCGGCTTTGGGAGTACCGTCCGCCCTCGGAGGAAAATTCCGTCTATGCCGTCAAGCCGGGGGAATGGTTCAACAAAGCCGCGGCCAATGTCGTCAGCACCGGCGAAACCATCGGCAACCCGTCTGACACCCGACCCATTGCCGCGAACATCGTGGCACTCATCATTTCACCGCAAGTCACCGCCGATGACGCCGCCTACAAAAGCACCGACCCCTGGTGGATCGCCCCGGGCTACGCCTATGACTCCACCCAGCTCGCCAACACCACCTCCGACAGCCCGCAGGGAACCCAGCACATGCTGCCGCCGCGCGTGGTGGTGACGCTGGTGGCCATCGATGAAGCTTCCGCACGCAATCTGGCGGAACGCAATCCGGACGCCATGCCGCAGCTTGTCTCCGCCGGGGCCTTCACCAAGCGCGACGACTTTCAGACGGACCTCAAGACCTTGGAGGAAAAGCTGCGCTCCGAACAGCTCAACTACCGGGTTTTCTCGTCCACGATCAACATGCGCAATTCCAAATGGGGACTCCTCCGATGAAAACGATCCATTCTTCTCTGCATCCGCTCAACCGCCGGCACGGGCGCTCCAATCACCCTGCCTCATCCGGGTTCAGCCTGGTGGAGATCGTCGTCGTGGTCGCCCTGGTGGCCCTGATCTTCGCTTTCGCCACGCCTTACACGCTTTCCGCGATTCAGTCGGCCAGCATTTCGACGGCCGGTGACACCCTGATGCTGAAACTTTCTCAGGCCCAGCAGCGGGCGGTGACCGACACCCGGCCCACCGGGGTGGACTTCTTTTATTACACCAAGGATGGCATCAAAGGCTGTCATGCGATCCAGCTCATCCGCTATGACGCCTCCACCAATGAGTCCACTCCGCTGGAGGAGCCGGTTTATTGGAGCGATGGCCGTGCCGTGCTGGTGGAAGGCGTCCTCTCTCCGATGTTTTTGGACAATCTTTCGCCGTTCAGCACCGGGCCGGCGGAGATTGAGCCGTTCAAAAACCTCGAAGCCACCTTCAACCGGATCATTTTTTATCCAAACGGGTCCACGAACCTGCGTGTGCCGTTGCGAGATGCCTATCTGACGCTGATCTCCATCCGAAACTACCAGGAGGAACTCACGGACCCTCCCTCCAACTACTACACCGTCCAGCTCGATCCGATCACGGGACGCGCACACTCGTATCGTCCATGACGAGGCGGATGTCAGAAGGAGGACGGCATCTTCCCGCGTGAGGCATGGTGAAGACCGGCGGACGTGATTCGCCGTTTGCGGTCCGGCCCGCCCTCCGCCTATATTCGGGGCCGATGCACCTGCCAATCCGCCCCCGTCGCAACCGACAATCTCCCGCCATTCGCGATCTCGTGCGCGAGACGGAACTGACGCCGGGTCATCTGATCTACCCTTTGTTCATTCAAGAAGGCGGGGAGGACACGCCGATCTCCTCCATGCCCGGTTGCACGCGCTGGAGTCTCGCGGGTTTGGTGAAGGAGGCGGGTGAGGCGCATGCGCTGGGCGTGCCGGCGGTGGTGCTGTTCCCGCGCATCCCGGATGAACTCAAGACGCGGGGCGCGGAAGCGTGCCACGCGGACGACGGCCTGGTCCCGCGGGCGATTCGCGCTCTGAAGGCGGCGCATCCCACGCTGGCGGTGATCACCGATGTGGCGCTCGATCCCTACAACAGCGACGGCCACGACGGCCTCGTGTCGGACGACGGGCGCATCTTAAACGACGAGACCGTGGCCGTGCTTCAGCAGCAGGCGCTCTGCCACGCACGCGCAGGCGCGGACATCGTCGCGCCGAGCGACATGATGGACGGACGCGTGGCCGCGATTCGGTCGGCGCTTGATTCGGCGGGCTTCCAGGGCGTTTCAATCATGAGCTACACCGCAAAGTACGCCAGCGCCTACTACGGTCCCTTCCGTGGCGCGCTGGACTCCGCGCCGAAGGCCGGCGACAAGAAAACGTATCAGATGGACCCGGCGAATGCGCGTGAGGCGTTGCGCGAGGCCGCGCTTGATGAGGCGGAAGGCGCGGACATCCTCATGGTGAAGCCGGCGGGTCCGTATCTCGACATCATCGCCAAGATTCGTGCCACCACCCCGCTGCCCATCGCCGCGTATCAGGTCAGCGGAGAGTATTTGATGATCAAAGCCGGTGCCGCCGGTGGCTGGATCGACGAAACGAAGATCGTGAACGAATCCCTCATCGGCATCCGCCGAGCGGGGGCGGACATGATCCTCACTTATTTTGCTAAGCAGTGGGCGAAGATGTGGCGGGAATGAGATGTGATGAGTTCAATTCTGCTTGGCACGATCTTCGGGGGTGAAGATGCTTTCTCCTGTGAGCAGTAGGTGACGGAATTTGGCGACGGTTTGTGAATTGAGGACAAAATTGATCTCGGGCGAGTCCCAATCATTGAGCGTCTCATCGAGCAATTTGCCTTCGGGTGTATCAGCATCCCAGTGGAAGCGATCGGATGCGAGGAGGCAAAAGGCAATGACGGTGAGGTCTGCTGGGGCAACTACGCCGGCGAAAACGGCCTCGCAGAGACGGATGAGATGCGTTGGCGTAACCTCAAACTCAGTAGCCATGGGTACGATGTGCTGGCACAACACATCGCGGCTAGTATGCATGACTGTGCCAGCAAGATCGCTGCGGAGTGTGATGGCATCGGTGGTGCCGAGAAGGAAGTTCCTCAAAATGGCTTCATGCATGAGATGGAGGGGACAAAAAGCCTTGTCCAAATTTCTATTTCAATGGCGAAGCGCATGTATGTCAGCAATGCATCATTTCCCTTTCGACTTGCTGCCGCTCGATTTCTTGGTCGTGGACTTGGGTGCGCTTTTGGTTTCACCGGATTTAGTGGTCGGTGAAACTGCTTCTTCTGAAGTGGCAGGCGGGTTTGTTGAAGTCGTGGAGGATGGTGAAGAAGAAGCGGGTGTCGATATCGTCGAATCGGTCGGAGTGGTGGTGGGAGGAGTTCCGGGTGGTGGTGTCGTTCCATCTACAGCAGGCGTCGTGGCGGGCGGCTGGGGCTTCTTGAACGGGTCCTCCCAGGTATGCAGGATGTAGCCGGAGCCGATGCCGCCGACTTCGCCGAGGAGAGTGAGGCATTTCTCCCGCCATTTCGCGAGATCGGGCGCTGAACGTTTTTCCTCGGCGGTGCCGGGGAAGATGAGGTAGGTGACTTTGAGGTCGCTCTCCGGGCGAATGTAGGGGGTGGCCTTGGGATTGACGGTTTTGGCCATGAGGAGGGAGGCCTCGCCCATTTTGAAGCTGGGACCGTAGTCGCCGCAGATGGCAGGGTAGATTTTGCCCTCGTGAATGACGGCGGCGTAGTCGCCGATCTGCGGGGTGAACTTGTTTTGATCGCCATACCCGCGGAACAGCAGGGAGATGACGATGAAGGGATCTTTTTCCGCGATGAGGCTGCTGCGGGCCTTGAGTTCGCCGATCTCGATCTTGAGCGTGCTGATGAGCGCGCTGAGCTCGCGATTGCGTGCGGCCGGGAGTCCTTTGATGGCAAATTCCTCCTGGGCCTTTTTCAGACGCTCCTCCCACCTGGCGAGAAGGGGATTGGGCGTTTTCGTGGCCTTGGGCCAGGCATAGCTGGTGAAAGGCTGGTAATAGTCGGAGAGGTAAATGTACTCGGCGAGCGTGGGCATGCGGTCGCCGTCGGAACCATCCGCGACTACATCCATCTCGGACTGAATCAGGAGCGTGCGCCGCTGGGTGGCGGGGTGGGTGAGTTCGAGGATGGTCTCGGTGTCGTAGAAGTTGTGACGGTCGAGAATTCGGTTGAGGCGTGTGAGGTCGTTCTGCACGCGGTTGGTTTTGTTCTCGTAGAGCTTGTAATAGAAGCCGGAGACCTTGGCGGCTGGCAGCATGGCATCGAGTCCGGGCAGGATGGCGGGCAGGTGCTTGTTGATGCGCGAGAGCTCCACCATCGTCTGATTGGCCTTCGGAACGCGGATGCTGAGCTGAAACTCGGCCTTGTAGGACTCGGGATCGAGACGTTCGAGGCTGGCGAAGCCGCCCTGCTCCGTGAGCAGGTTGGTTTTGACGGTGATGCCGTTGAAAAGAGTGGCGACGTCGATGTCTTTGCGTGGGATGTATTTGTCGGGAAGGGGGGGCTGCACTTCGCGGATGATCTCCTTGGTCACTTCTTTGACGACGGGGACTTCTTTGATCACATCGCGCATCACGTCACGCGTGATGATGCGCTCCTTCGTGGTGCGGGCGGATTCGACGATGTCCTGAATGCCCCTTTTGATTTTGCTGGCGAAGGGGGTGAAGGGCAGCAGCAGGGCGGTGAGAAGAATGAGCGCGAACAACAGGCGTACGAAGGAGCCGATGCAACCGCGTTGGGGTGGCGGAGGGCGGTGCGGGGCGTTTTCAGTGGAGACGGGTTCCTGGGACATGGGAGGGGAGAATGACGAATGACGAAATCCGAATTTCGAATGAATGGCGAAGGCCCAATGACGAACTCAAGTCTTCGGCGCGGGAAATATCCTCGTCATTCGGGTTTCGTCATTCGTCATTTTTCCGCTCATCCCTCTTCCAGCCGGCCTTCCTTGAGGATGAGCCTGCGGTCGCCGCGTTTCGCGAGAGTTTGATCGTGCGTGACGACAACGAGCGTCTTTTTGGCCTCGTCAACGACCTGCATGAGCATGTCGATGACGCCGCTGCCGGTGCTGGCGTCGAGGTTGCCGGTGGGTTCGTCGGCGTAGATGATGCCGGGGTTGTTGATGAGCGCCCGCGCGATGGCCACGCGCTGCTGCTCGCCGCCGGAAAGCTCGGTGGGCAGGTGCTGGAGACGCTCGCTGAGGCCCACCTTGTCCAGCAGTTCGCGGGCGCGAGCCTCGGCCTTTCTGCCGCCGATCATCGAGGGCAGAACGACGTTTTCGAGCGCGGTGAGCTCCGGCAGCAGGAAGTAGTGCTGGAAGACGAAACCCATGACGTGATTGCGCGTGCGGGCGCGCTCGGCGGCGGCCGCTTTGTAGAGCGAACGGCCATGCACGAACACGTCGCCGGAGGTTGGCTGCTCGAGGCCGCCCAGCACATACAGCAGCGTCGTTTTGCCCGCGCCAGACTGACCGCAGAGAAAAACTTTCTCCCCGGCGGCGACTTCGACGTCCACCCCGCGCAGGACGGGCAGATCATGCCCTGCGAGGTGGTAGGTGCGGTGCACATCCTGTGCGACGAGTGGGGCTGCTTCCTGGCTCATGAAAATGTATGGGTGTACGCTCCGCAGATGCCCTGCGGCGTCAAGATATGATGCCCGCCTGCGTGCGCTGCCTGAGCGCCTCATACATCACGATGCCCGCCGCCGTGGCAAGGTTCAGGCTGCGTGTTCCGCGCATGGGAATCCTCAGGCAGTGCTCTTTTTCGATCACTGAAGGTGGAATGCCGCGTGTTTCAGGACCGAAGACGAGATAGACCTCGCGTGAGGTGAGATCGGCATCCCAGTGGTTTTTTTCACCCTGGCATTCGATGAAATGGAAGGCGGCATCCTCTGGCGAGTTCGAGCGCAAATCGTCCCAGGAATTCCACACACGAACATCCACTTCCTGCCAGTAATCGAGCCCCGCCCGTTTCAGCAGCCGGTCATCCAGGCTGAAGCCCAGCGGCTTGATCAAATGCAGCCGCGCTCCCGTGGCAAGGCAGAGACGGCCGATGGCCCCGGTGTTGTGCGGAATCTCGGGCTGAAACAGAACGACGTGCAGCATGCGGCCTCAGCCTTTGAAGACGAAAAACTTCCGGCACACGAAATTGACCATCACTGAGGAGGTGATCATCAGGAGCTGTGCCAGCAGAGTGTGAATGCCATACATCTGGATGAGCATGGGGCCGACAGCCAGGCCGATCACAAAACCCAGAGTGCTGATGAGCGTGAAGTAGAAAAACTCCAACGCCCGGTGATGCCGGCCCGGTGTGAAGACCCACAGTGAATTCGTGACATAGGCAAAAATGTTGCCAAAAAAGAAGGAGATCAGGTTGTTGTAGGTGCTGTGAAGCGCCCGCACCTCCTTGGGCAGGTCCGGGTCCAACGCCGGCCACACCCATATGGACAGCGCCAGCCAGATGCCCTGGCCCACAATCAACGAACCGACACCGCAGATGCCGTACTTCATGAACTGGATCAACGGATGCGTGTCCCGTGCGTTCATGCGCGCAAGAATGGTGCGCCAGTCGTTTTCTCGAAAGAAGCGTCGCGTATCAGTCAGGCTGGGGATCATGAGGAAAATAACCGGCAAAACAAAAAGCCTGTCCAACGAAGACTTCGTTGAACAGGCTTTCAGAAGGATGTTTGCGGCCTAGTAGTAATGGTAGTTGCCGTACTTGTCGTAGTAGCCTTGCCGCTGTTGCTGGTCGGGGTGCCAGCGGCCCTGCTTGTCATAGTAGCCCTGCTGGTAGCGTGCATTGCTCTGATCCTTGGCATTGCCGAGGGCATTGCCCCCCAGGGCGCCAATACCGGCGCCGATCGCGGCACCTTCGAGACCGCGGCCGCTTTGATTGCCGATGATACCGCCGACGGCGGCACCGCCCAAAGCACCGAGCACGGAACCCGTCTGGGCGTTGGGGCCCGTGGCGCAGGAGACCAACGCGACGGCGGAGAGAATCGTGTGGAGAGTGTTTTTCATGTTGTGCGAGAGGTTGATGTGAGAGAGATCAATAATACCGACGCTGGCGGTCTTTGGAGTTGCCGATGGCCGCGCCACCAGCCGCGCCGACGGCACCGCCGATCAGGGCACCTTCGAGTCCGCGGCCGCTTTGACTGCCGATGATGCCGCCGACGGCTGCGCCACCGAGGCCGCCGATGACGGCCCCTTTTTGGGTGGAGGGCCCCATGTTTTCACAGGAGGAGAGTGTGGCGGCGGTGAGGATGGAGAGGAGGATGTGTTTCATAGGATCAAGCGGTTTGCTTTGTCGCAGAATAGGCCCGTATTGTTCACAAAGAAAAGAAAAAACATGAGAGTTCCCCGGCTTCAGCACGCCATCTGTGTGCCAAACCTGTGCTGGGTTTCTTTATTTGACGGGCATTCTGCCAGCGATTACAAACCCTGCCGCCCTCCGACTCCCAATTTATTATGCAAGTGCGTTCCTTTCTTCGCTGCCTCTTTGCCGCTTCTCTCTTCAGTCTCACTGCCTCGCCGGTCAGCGCGGAGCAGCTTTCGCTCGACCATCCCTGTGCTGAGCTGGTGAAAAAGTATCTTACCTCAGTGGTCCAGCAGGACTGGAAGACGGCGTCCGTGATGCTGGTGCCTGCCTCGTTGGAGCGTCGTCAGCGTGAGACGGTCAACATCATCAAGTCCGCGCCCACCATGACCGATGAAGAGGCGATGCTCGCCGGTTACAATGTCAAAGGCGTGGGTGATCTGGAGAAGATGACCCCGCAGGAGTTTTATCAGGTCGATCGCGAGGCCTGGCACAAAAAGCTCAAGCTCACCCCTGAGGCCACCAAGCGGAAGCAGGAGACGCTCAAAATCACCGTCCTCGGGCTCGTCGAGGAAAAGGACAAAGGCTACGTGCATGCCACGGTGCGCACCTCCCAGGAGACGCTCACCGACAAAATCGAGGAGTTGTTCCTCATTTCCTTTGTCCCTGATCCCACCAATCCCAAGAACTATCTCATCTCGCCCGAGATGAAGGATCGTCCGGTCATCACGCCGCTGGATGGTGCTGCTCCCAAAGACAAGTAGGCCTCAGAGCATCGCTCTGAGTTCGGCGGTTCGCACTTTGCCCAGCTCGCTGCGCGGAATGGACGGAAGCACGCGTGTTTCGTTAATGCGTTCAAAAGGCCTCAACGTTTCGTTGAGGCCTTGTTGCAGCCGTTCGGCGACTGACGTGCGCATCTGGCTCACCACCAGCACCAGACGGCTCTCCTGGCGTGCGTCCTCGACATCGAGCACGCCCTTGAGCAGGATCTTTCCCGGCCAG
>DAORHS010000150.1:0-8873 GCA_035438165.1 Prosthecobacter sp. | reverse complement strand
GATCTGCTTGTGTCCCGCCAGGCGCAGTTGATAGATCACCGGCACACCTTCCGCCGGATTGAGCTCCAGCGGCGTCTCCCCGAGCTGCTCCTCCCCGGCAAACACCACCGCGCCCGGCGGAGTGGTCACGATCTTGAGCCGCGGCACGTCATTGTTCATCGCCATCAGCGTGCGGGCGCGATGACTCTGCGCCAGCCACATGCCAAACCCCACCGCCAGAAGCAGCGCCACCGACCCGGCCGCCACCCATGTCCAAAGCAATCGACGCGACGAAGGCAGCGGCTCACCACGCAGCGCCAGCGCCATTTCACGCGCATTGATGAAGCGACCCTTCGCCTTCGGCGCACAAGCCGTACAAACCACATCCTGAAGCCTGCGCCATACCTCCAGGCTCGATCCCGACTCCGTGCAGGAGGGCAGATCCGGGAAATCCAGCCGATCCTTCCCCGTGCTCGCCTCATACAACACCATGCCCAGAGAAAAAATATCCGACGCCGCTGTCCCCGGCCCCTCGGGCGCCACGAACCCCTCTGTCCCGACAAAACTGCGCTGTCCGAGCAAAGCCACCAAGCCAATGTCCGCCAATCGGCAAATGCCATCGATGAAAATCAGGTTCGACGGCTTCACATCGCGATGAATCAACTGGTTTCGATGCAGGTAGTCCAGTCCCTCGGCAATCGTCGCACCAAGCTTGATGCACTGCTCCGCAGGCACGCATTTGTCCCGTTTCATCTGCAGGCCCAGCGTGTGCGGCTTGTACGTCTCCGCATGGATGTCACGCCCGCGCTCCAGATCATCCGCCAGCTCCATCACATAGTAATAAAAGCCCTCCTGATCATTGCGCCCCACCTGAAGGATCGGGACCAGTGCCTCATGGCGTCTGGAGATCGGCTCGAAGCGCTTGATCGCCCCGAACTCGCGCTCAAACGAATCCGGCCGGCCGTAATCCTCCCGCCACACCACTTTAACCGCCCGCAGAACCCCCGTCACGCTTCTGGCCAGCCACACCTCCCCAAACGCCCCGCGGCCAATGAGGCGGAGGGTCTCATGATCGCGAATGTCCGGCGGCGTACGTGACGATGACTGCATGAAGGAGGTTGGAATAACGGAATTACAACCCATGCACCGCGGCTTGTCGAGATAGGATGTGCCGAAAACCTGCGCAACGGAATCGAAACGGCCTCCGCCCGTCTTCGAATTCCAGCCCCTCATTGCACACGAGCCAGCAGCAGGCGCACTGCGTCCTGCAGAGGCAGGAACATCCGATCCCCGGGTTGACTTGGCGTGGAAAAGAAGGCCCGTTTCCTCGTATTGGACATCCCCCCAAGCCTATGCTATCCGCACGACCCATGTTTTCTCACCGCCCCCTCGTTACTCTCCTGGCACTTGCTCCCGCGCTTCTCGGCGCCGCGGAGAAGGTGGATTTCAACACGCAGATCAAGCCGCTGCTCGAAGGCGCCTGCACGCACTGCCACGGCGCGAAGGAAGACAAGGGCGACTTCCGCATGCACACGCTGGAAGACATCAAGAAGGGCAACGAGAACGGCCCTGGACTGACACCGGGTGATTTAAAGAAGAGTTCGATCTACACCACGCTGCTGCTGGCCCCGGATGAAGACACGGCGATGCCACCGAAGAAGGAAGGCATGCTGGAGAAGAGCCAGATCGATGTGATCAAGGCTTGGATCGAGCAGGGCGCGGAATGGCCTGCAGGCGTGGTGCTGGAGCAGACGCCGCGCATCAAGTTCGAGAAGCACATCCAGCCGATCCTGGAACAGAACTGCCTGTCCTGCCACAATCCGGACAAGGCGAAAGGAGACCTGATTCTCAGCACGAAGAAGGAAGCCTTCAGCACGGGTGAGAACGCGCCGAACATCGTGGCTTTTGATCTGAAGAAGAGCGCGATCTATCACTCGACCACACTGGCCGCCGACGATGACGATTTGATGCCGCCGAAGAAAAGCGGCGGTCCTTTGAGCAAGGAGGACGTCAACTTCCTCAAGCTGTGGATCGAGCAGGGCGCCCCGTGGCCGGATGACCTGAAGCTGACGGCGAAGGAGAAGAAGGCACCGGGCACGAACAATCCCGACACCATGGAACTGGTGAAGAAAATTCACGCTTTCATCGTGCAGACCTCGAAGGAGAAGAAGGAAGCGGAGATGAAGCCCTATGACTCGAAGATCCCCAAGACGGGCATCCCTTTCAGCATGGTGGTGATCCCAAGCGGTGAGTTCACGATGGGCAGCCCGGAGAGCGAGGAAGGCCGGAGCGATGATGAGAGCCCATTGGTGAAGAAGACGCTGAAGCCGTTCTGGATGGGCAAATACGAAGTGACCTGGGACGAGTATGAGCCCTTCCAACTTACGAGCGAAGGACGCAACAAAGACGGCTCCCGCCAGGTGTGGAAGCCCACCGACAAGCCGGAGGATCTGATCTCCCAGCCCACCCCGCCGTATCAGCCGATGGATTTCGGCATGGGCCGTGAACACTTCCCAGCGATCTGCATGACCCAGCACGCAGCGAACAAGTACTGCCAGTGGCTAAGCGCCCAGACCGGCCATTTCTACCGCCTGCCGACCGAGGCAGAGTGGGAATATGCCGCCCGCGCCGGCACCAAGACCGCGTATTTCTTCGGCGATGATGCCGCCCAGCTCAAAGACTACGCGTGGTACTTCGACAATGCGCCGAACTTCCAGTACTCCAAGATCGGCAAGAAGAAGCCGAACCCCTGGGGCCTCTACGACATCTACGGCAACGTCTGCGAGTGGTGTCTCGACCAATACACCTCGACGACACCTGCGACCGCCATTCTCGGCAACGACTGGGTGCGGTCCAAGACTCCCTACCCTCACGTGGCCAAGGGCGGCACCTATGACGACGATCCAGAGTACTGCCGCAGCGCCGCACGCAAGGCCTCCGATGCGCTGTGGAAACAGCAGGACCCTCAGCTCCCGAAGAGCATCTGGTATCTGACGGATGCGACCTGGCTCGGCTTCCGCATCGTGCGTCCGTTGGAGATTCCGACGGTGGAAGAGATGTTCGCCGCCTGGAACAATGGCGTGGCCAAAGAATAAACGCCGCCCTCCAAAGGAACCCCGAACGGGCCGCTGCCAACCAGCGGCCTGTTTTTTTGCTCGCCAGTGACCTCGAACTACGCTCAACCTCTTCACTTCACTCTCTCCCACGCGACCCAACCATGACGAAATCCAACTCCACCCCACGCGGCGCCATGGCCGCCCTGATCGCAGCGTTCCTCGGCTGGCTTTTTGATGGCTTTGAAATGGGCTTGTTCCCGCTGATCGGCAAACCCGCGTTGCAAGACTTGCTGCCCGACGCCCTGCCCAAGGCGCATTTGGACTGGTTCACCGTCATCATCGCCGTCTTCCTCGTGGGTGCGGCCACCGGGGGCGTTCTCTTCGGTTGGCTTGGGGACAAACTGGGCCGCGTGAAGGCCATGACGCTGGCCATCTTCACCTACGCCATCTTCAGCGGCCTCTGTGCCTTCGTGACGGAAGCATGGCACTTCGCCGGTCTGCGCTTTGTCGCCTCGCTGGGCATGGGTGGCGAATGGGCACTTGGGGTGGCCTTGGTGAATGAAATCTGGGGAGGGAAGAATCGCGCATGGATCGCCGGGATGATCGGAGCTGCCTCGAACATCGGCTTTCTGCTCACCGGTCTTATCAGTTGGAAGCTGAACGCCAGCCTTGAGGTCGTCACTGGTTGGATCCACGCCATGGGACTGTCACCCGAGAACACGGAATACCTCCTGCACAACCGTGCGTGGCGTTTCATCGCCGTCAGCAGCGCATTGCCCGCCTTGATCAATTTCTTCATCCTGATTTTTGTCCCCGAATCCCACAAGTGGGAGGCGGAAAAGAAGTCTGGGAGCACCTCCCACTGGGCGACGATGGACCTGATGGGAGTATTGATCGCCTGCGTGGCTGCCTTGGGCATCATCTATATCTGGTCGCCGATGGCGTCCGTTGATGGACTGACCGCCGGCCTGGTGACGGTTGTCGGACTTGCGGTTGCACTCTGGGGTTACCTGCACCCGATGCGCCAGTACATGTCCCGCTCGGTGGCCTCTGGCAGCACCCAGTCGGCCGACCGCAGTGTCATCATGCGCAACCTGCTCCTCGGCGCGGGTCTTGCCGCCGTGGCCTTGCTTGGAACTTGGGGATCCGCCCAGCAGGCGGCACGCTGGGCCTCCGACCTGGCTCCGAAAGGCAGCAACCTGCCAATCATCGACTATGTGGTCATCGCCACAGCGTTAGGCGCCATCGTAGTGACGCTGATCACCCCCTTCATCGCTGACAAACTGGGGCGCCGCGTAACCTACACGCTGCTATGCGCGGCCAGCCTTGTCGCCTCGCTCGGCTTCTTCCGCATCAACGTGCCTTTCGTCGAAGCCGCAATTCCGTCCTCGTTGATGATCAGCGCCTTCCTTCTCGGGGGCATCACCGCCTCCTTCTACGGCTTCTTCCCGCTCTACTTCCCAGAATTGTTCCCCACCAGCGTGCGTGCCACTGGTCAAGGTTTCTGCTTCAACTTCGGCCGCCTCATTGCTGCCATCGGAGCGCTGCAACTCGGCAATCTCATGTCCATGTTCAACGGCGAAAACGTCACCCCGCTGCAATCCGCCGCCAATGCCTACTCGGTGCTCTCCTGCATCTATCTAGTGGGCATGGTGCTGGTCTGGTTCGCTCCAGAGACAAAAGGCCGCTCGCTGCAATAGACCCAAACATCGCGATCAACGACGCTAGCACCTGAACAAGAAACTTTTCTTGCCTTCAGGCCTTTCGTGGATAATAATTCACCTATATTAACCTCTCAGAAATAAGAAATTGTTGGCTTGCATGAGTAAAAATTTATGGATTCTATGATTTTATCTTGATCCTACCTTTGGAACTCGTTACATTAACCATAATTCGAGATTTTCTCGGAACCCATAGCTCTAAGGAACCACCTCCATGATTAACGGAACCAAAACCCCAGCCAAAGACCACGCCAAACTGGCAGATTTCATCCTGTTCAGTCAGCGCGAGTTCTTGCTGAATCTCTCCCGCGAGCTGAATCGGGATAATATCTCCTTCGCTCAGTTCTTCCTGCTCAGCTACCTCGCCACGTCGAAGGAGCTGACCATGACGGACATCGCCCGCAAGATGGGACACTCCACTGCAGCCGCCACCGGCCTTGTGGACCGTCTTGAAAAACTCGGCCTCATGGAGCGCACCCACGCCGTGGATGACCGCCGCAAAGTGCTTGTTCGCATCACCTCCCGTGGGATTGAACTCGTCAGCCGTTTGCGTGATGAACTGCAAAACCAGATCGCTGACGCCATGAGCGAAACGTCCTCGGAAGACGCCGCCAGTTTCATGACTTCCTATCGCGCCCTGGATACGGCAGCGGTTCGGTAAGCAGTCTGTTTCTCTCATTTTCCAAAGGCGCATGGATACAATCCTGCGCCTTTGTTTTTTTCGCGGAAGAAAGAAACACGATGAATGATGATCTCTGGATGACCTTCCCTGCGTTCGAGGCACTGCCAGGCTTCGTCCATCGCTTCACTCTTCGTCATCCAGAAATTGATGTGGATGACGAACGCTCAGTCGTCGTGAACCGCCTCTGGGAATGGCACCGATCACAGGCTGAGGACATGGGCTTTTCGAACACCACCCTTTGCATCGCTGAACAGGTTCATGAAAGAGAGATTGTGGTGGTCTCAGCACCCACGAGCGAAATCATCCCCGGCACGGACGGAATGATCTCCAATGTTCAAGGTCTCGTCCTCGGCATCTACGTGGCGGACTGCTGTGCTGTTTATCTTGTGGACTCGCGGACTGGAGCCTTTGGTGTCCTGCACTCAGGGAAAAAGGGATCAGAACTCGGCATTACCGCGCACGCGATCGAAATGATGCGGCGGCACTTCGGCACCCAGCCTGTTGACCTCCACGTCCAGCTCAGCCCCTGCATCCGCCCGCCCGCCTACGAGATTGATTTTGCCGCCCAGATACGCCGCCAGGCACTGGATGCCGGGGTGCCGGCTGCACAGATCCACGATACCGGTCTCTGCACGTCTTTGGATTTGCGCCGCTTTTATTCCTACCGCATGGAAAAGGGCCGCACGGGGCGCATGCTGGCGCTTCTGGGGCGCACAGCCTGACGACCATGACCCTTCATTCCCCCGCCAAAATCAATCTCTGGCTGCGCGTTCTCGGCAAGCGCTCCGACGGCTTCCATGAGGTTCAGACCCGCCTCTGTCGGCTATCATTGGGGGATACGGTCGAGATCGAGCATCGAGGCACAGGCAAAGATGTCTCCCTGACCTGCTCCGATCCCACCGTGCCCCTGGATGAATCAAATCTCGCCCTGCGCGCCCTGCGCGCCTTTGAAAACCGCACGGGCAGGCAGTCGTCATGGCGCATTCACTTGGAAAAGAAAATCCCTGCGGGCGCTGGCCTGGGCGGAGGCAGCAGCAATGCCGCCACCATTTTGAAAGGGACCAATCAACTGGCCGGATCCCCGCTGTCCCCCGAGCAGCTCATTGAATTGGGGGCACAAATAGGTTCCGACGTGCCCTGCTTCCCCCTCGACGGTCCAGCCGCCGACGGCGCGGGGCGCGGGGAACAGGTGACTCCGGCAGACTTTCCCGGGCATCTGCCGCTTGTCCTCATCAAGCCCCCCTTCCCCATTCCCACCCCCTGGGCTTACAAACGCTGGGCGGCGTCCAAGGAGATTCCCGGCGTCCTCTACGCACCGCAGCTCTGCCCTTGGGGCGCGATGTCGAACGATTTGGAGCGGCCTGTTTTCGAAAAGTTCCTGCTGCTGCCCTCCATGAAAACTTGGCTTCTCGAGCATGGCGAGGTTCAGGCCGCATTGATGTCCGGTTCCGGCAGTACCATGTTTGCCATCACTCAAACCCCGGTGCAGGCGGCAGAACTGGCGGACAGAGCCCGTGAATGGTGTGGCGACACGGCATGGATTCAGCCCACCATGACCGCCATCTGAGGCCCCTGCGACTTTGGCCCCGAAAAAATTTGGGGCCGGGCGGCTCCCGATTCCGCCCGGCCCCTGGTTTGATCAACCTCAACTTAGTCCTGCGGTGAAGCAGGGTTTCAGTTAACAACCAATCACTCTCAAGACCCAGTCTATGGAGGGCTGAAATCCCCGCATGAACTGTTGGGGGATTAGATTGGCGATCTCGCAGAGTGTTGAAAAAAGATGGAAAAAAGTTTTTGCTCAAGGCCATCGCCCTTCTCGTTCATCTTGCTACACCTCCACCATGCCTGACCTCCCCCCTTTAACCGACCACGAACGCGCCGTTTATGAATGGCAAATGTGGGTTCCGGGCGTGGGCGAAGAGGGCCAGCGGAAGCTCAAAGCTTCTTCGGTGCTCATTTCCCGTGTCGGCGGCTTGGGCGGGCTGGTGGCCCTGGAACTCGCGGCCGCAGGAGTGGGCAGGCTGGTGCTGGCGCATGGGGGGGACTTGCAGGCGTCCGACTTGAACAGGCAACTGCTCCAAACCCATGAACATCTTGGCCGGCCCAGAATGGACTCCATCGTGCGTCGTCTGCACGACCTCAATCCCCGCTGCGAGGTGGTGGGCGTGCCCGAAAACATCACCTCCACCAATGCGGAAGGTCTCGTGGCCCGGGCGGACATCGTGGTGGATGCCGCCCCCATGTTTCAGGAGCGTCTGGCCTTGAATGCAGCCGCCGTGCGCGCAGGCAAGCCCATGGTGGAATGCGCAATGCACACGCTGCAGGCCAGCGTAACGACGTTCATACCTGGGAAAACGGGCTGCCTGGCCTGTTATGTTCCCGAGGCGCCCCCGGACTGGAAAAGGCAGTTTCCCGTGTTTGGCGCCACGTCCGGCACGGCCGCCTGCATCGGCGCGATGGAGGTGATCAAGCTGATCACAGGCATCGGCGAAACACTCTGCGGGGAGCTGTTGTCGATGGATCTGGCCACCATGCAGTTCCGCAAAGTAAAACTGCCCAAACGGACGGACTGCCCCGTGTGCGGCTGACGCAGGTCACATTTTCGCCACGTAGTCGAGCACGCAAACCTTGTCGAGCAGCGGCTTGAGCTTCAAAACAAACGCCTGATGCTCCGCATGCGGGAGGTAGGCCTCCAGACCGGTCTTGTCCTTGAACGTTACCAAGAAACAATGGGTGAATCCGTCATTGAGCCCCTCCGGACTCACGTTGGTGCCCCATTCAAAGCCGGCCACGGTGTCGATCTTCTTCGCGAATTCCACAAAAGCATTTTCAATGCCCTGCACCTGCTCGGGAGTGGCAGAGTCCTTGAATTTGAAGAACACGACGTGGCGATAGGGGGCATCTGCAGCGGTGGCGAGGGTGGTCATGGCGGAGAAGAGAATCACAAGGGCGCAAAAGGCGGAATTCATGGTCCGCGAGACTGCCGCAGAGAGCCGTTTGCGTCAATGGTTCAAAGAGGTTGCGCCGTGGCATCACGCATGCTCATTACAATTCTTCTATGAGCCATTGGGACCGCTTCCAAACACATTTCGTTCGCTACTCCAACCTTGGGTTTTCCATCGACATCAGCCGCATGGCGTTCGAGGACAGTCTGTTCACCACGCTGGCCGGGCGCATCGAAAACGCCTTCAAGGTGATGCACGAGCTTGAAGCCGGTGCCATCGCCAATCCGGATGAGAACCGCATGGTTGGCCACTACTGGCTGCGCAACTCCCGGCTTGCCCCCAATCCCGAACTCAAGCAGGAGATCGACGAAACTCTCGAAGCAACATTGAAGTTTGCCGAAGACGTTCATTCTGGCGCGGTCAAGGCCGCCAACGGCCAAAAATTCACCCGGGTTCTTGTCGTGGGTATTGGCGGATCGGCCCTCGGTCC
>DAORHS010000149.1:0-8889 GCA_035438165.1 Prosthecobacter sp. | reverse complement strand
GGCGCTGTGCTCCACGAGCTCAAACACGAAGCCTACAAATCCGTCTTCGCTGGCACACGCGGCCATATCATCGCCATCTCCAGCGAACTCCAGCCCGACAACACGCAAAAAGGCAACATCGCCATCCTCGACCCGCAAACGGGCCGCATCCTCGCCTCGCTCGATCACGACAGCGCCCTCTACGCCCTCGCCGCCTCGCCCGACCGCCGCCTCATCGCCGTCGGCGGCAGCGACCGCTTCGTCATGATCCTCGATGCCGACACCCTCGCTGTGAGACACCGCTTCCGCGCCCACGATGCCACCATCAGCGCCGCCACCTTTCATCCCACCCAGCCCCTCCTCGCCACCGGCTCGGCCGATCACAGCCTGAAGCTCTGGCGCTACGCCGACGCCACTCTGTTGCAAACCTTCACCGCCCTCGAAGGCCTCCCCCGCAGCCTCACCTTCAGCCCCAATGGCAAACTCCTCGCCACCGATGGACGAGATCGTGCGGTGCGCGTCTTCGCCGTGGATGAAAAGTCTCGGTAGCTTCACGAACACGCGTGAATCATCGTTAAATCTCGGCTCGTTTCGGAGAATGTCAGTTGAACCCTCCACTCCTGACCTTCGTCCGCAACTCATGCTCCATTCCGCCGAACATCTTTCCCCATCAGGCCGCCACCTGCTCGACCGCCGCCGCCTTCTCTCCAGCAGCGCGACAGCTCTCGGCTCCATCGCGTTGTCAAACCTGCTGGCCGAGGACCAGGTCTTGATCGATCCCGCGCGCCCGTATGCGCCGCGGCATCCGCACTTTCCCGCGAAGGCAAAGAACGTCGTCGTCATCTTCTGCGCAGGCGCGGTGAGCCAGCTCGAAACGTGGGACTACAAACCCGAACTGATCAAATGGGACAACAAACCGCTGCCCGGCGGCCCGGCGGTCACGTTTCAAGGCCCTGCGGGCAATCTCGCACGACCGCAGTATGCCTTCCGACCACGCGGCCAGACCGGCAAGTGGGTGAGCGACATGATCCCGCATCTCGCGGAGCTCACGGACGACATCGCCTTCGTGCATTCGCTCACGAGCAAATCGAACACACATGGCCCGGCGGAGAATTTCCTCTCCACCGGCTTCACGCTCGATGGTTTTCCCTCGCTCGGCTCGTGGGTGACATATGCGCTCGGCAGCGAAAGTCAGGAACTGCCCTCGTATGTCGCCATTCCCGATCCACGAGGTGTGCCGCAAAACGGCGCGAACAACTGGGGTCCCGGCTTTCTCCCCGCCGCGTTTCAAGGCACCACGATGAGTTCCAAAAGCCCCGTGCGGCATCTCTCCGCCCCCGGCGTTTCGGCGCAGGCCGATCAAGCCGCGCGGTCGCTGCTGCAAAAGATGAACGCACGCCATCTGGAGGCCAACCCAGGTGATCAAAAGCTCGCCGCACGCATCGCCAGCTACGAACTCGCCGCGCGCATGCAGCTCAGCGTGCCCGAGATCAACGATCTGAGCACCGAGCCCGCGCACATCCTGAAGCTCTATGGAGCGGACGACACGCAAAACGCAGACAAGGCCGCCTTCGCCAAGAACTGCATCCTCGCCCGCCGCCTCATCGAGCGTGGCGTGCGTTTCGTGCAGCTCTTCAACGGCGCCTATGCCAGCGGCGGCAAGCTCAACTGGGACGGCCACAGCGATCTCAAGGCGCAGTATGACGTGCATGCAAACATCCTCGACCAGCCCGCCGCCGCGCTGATCCGCGATCTCAAGCAACGCGGCCTGCTGCAGGACACGCTCGTCGTCTGGTGCACCGAGTTCGGCCGCATGCCCTTCTTCCAAAAAGGCGCCAAAGGCCGCGATCACAATCCCGACGGCTTCACCTGCTGGATGACCGGTGCCGGCGTGAAGCCCGGCGTCAGTCATGGACACACCGATGACCTCGGCCAAAAAGCCATCGAGGACATCCATCCGCTCTACCACTTCAACGCCACCATCCTCCACCTCCTCGGCCTCGACTTCGAGCGCCTCAGCTTCGAGCACAATGGCATCCAGCGCCGCCTCACGAATGTGGAAGGAAAATTGATCCCCGAGATTCTGGCGTGAGATGATGCGCATGAAACGACGGCTTCATTTCGGCGTCATCGCTGCCATTTCATTCGCGACGGCCTCCGCGCATGATCTTCCGAAGTTGGAGCGCTCGTTCTGGCTCAATGCCTCGCTCGCAGCGCCTAAACTCGGCTACTGGGGCACGAACTTCGTGCCGCCGAAGCCTCCCACCACGGCGGAAATCACGAACGCGGCTCACGCGCTCATCGAACAGGCGAATCCCAATCGCCTCTACCTCATCCACCATCGCGAGCTGCCCTTTGCCGAAACCGCGCGCATCTTTCGTGACTGGCGCAGAGCGTGCCCCGCCTCCATCGAGATCATTCCGGCCCTTGTGTTGCGCATGTATGACAAGACCGCCGCACCGGTCTTTTCGCCTGCGGAACTCGACGAACTGCTTGCCTTCTTCAAAGCAGAGATTCATCCGGCGAAGATCGCCGTCTATGACGTGCTGCCAAAACGTGATCAAGGCTCCGCACTCGCCACGCTGGCGAAAAACTACCCGCAAGGCCTCCTGCGCATCGGTTTGCAGCCGGACGAACCACTGGATGCGCCGTTCAGCGGCGCGGTGGAGGACACCTGGAGCGGCTTCTGCCACGGCCTCACGAATGACGACTGGCGGGATCGCGGCTTCGGTCGTGACACACTGCGGAAGTGGATTTCACTGCGCAACGAGCACTCGAAACGAATTGCCTACGACCTCATCGCCGTCGCCTGGGACTACGCGAACACCAAGCGCGGTGAATACCCCGGCTACGATGACGCTCACAAGAACCTGCCGCTGCCCTCGGAGCGAAACCGTCTCGCCGCACGCGAAATCCTCGCGTTGGCGAAGTCGGAGGCCTTCGCGGGATTTAGCGCCGACCTGCTCATCATCGAGTTGAACTCCGAAACGGCTCCTCACGATGGCAAAGACTCGTTTTACGCCATGTTGAAGGCCGGAAAGCCCTACACCGGCTTTTACGCCCAACCGTGGCGTGAGGTCTGCGACATCTTCCAAACCCTCAGCACTGGCAAAACGCCATGATCTCCTGACACGTTGGTATCGAAGGCTGCGCACCTGCTTTCAGCGTCGCCAGCGCACCTGCGGCATTCGCGAAGGCAATGTCACCCGCCACGGTAAACGCGCCCGCGAACGTGTCTCCCGCTCCCACCGTGTCCACCGGCGTGACCTTCGGCGGCAAGACTTCGATCACACCTTCCTTCGTGATGCTCAGCGTGCTCTCCGCACCACGCGTGATGATGAGCTGACGGCACTTCGCTTCCGTCAGATCGCGATTCGGCGTGATCTTCTCCGCCTCGCCTTCATTCACGATGAGCACATCGACTTCGAAGCGATCCGCCAGAAACGCCTCGCTCAGCGGCGACGGATTCAAAATCACCCGCACACCCGCCTCGCGCGCAATCTCCGACGCTCGTCGCACCACCAGCAGCGGGCACTCGAGCTGCAGCAGCAGCGCATCCGCTCCACGGATGCGTCCCGCATGCTTTTCGATGTCCGAAGGCGTGATCGCATGATTCGCACCCGGATTCACGATGATCGAGTTTTCTCCACGGTCATCCACCGCAATGAACGCGCTTCCCGTCGGCGTTTGGGCCCGCAAAACGCCCGAGGTGTCGATTCCCTCGATCTTGAGCGCCTCGATGTAGCGTGTGCCAAAATCATCCACGCCCACGCAGCCGATCATCGCCACCTTTCCACCCGCCCTTGCCGCCGCCACGGCCTGATTTGCCCCTTTGCCGCCAAAGCACGTCAGCATGCTGCTCGAAGTCAGCGTTTCACCCGGCGCAGGAATGTGCGGCACACGTAATGTGTGATCCACATTCAGCGAACCGACGACGGCGATGCTGGGGCGCTGCGTTTCCATCACTTTTTGGCCGGTGGAGGTTCGACGCTGAGCTGCACGATGGCCTCGCGCACACGCGTGGCCTGTTCGGCGCTCATGATGAGGAAGCGGTGCTTGCCTTCGCCCTTCTTCACGGGGCGGAAGAGCGTCGCGGAGTCATCATCGACCTTGATGTTGCCGGGCGGCGATAGATCGAAGTAACCACGATCCGGGTAGATCGCATAAAGCACCGCCGTGGGGTCCCAGGTCGGGCGATCGTGCGGCGGCGGATTGTAGAGGTAGTAGGCCTCCTTCAGCGGGTGCTGCGGCATGTAATTGAGATCCTGCTCGATCACGACATGAGGAAACGCCGCCGCCACGCCGATCTCGAAGCCGCTCCACACCATCGGAGTCGGCCACTCCTTGGCGAGCTTCTGCGCGGCGGGCACATCGAGCTTCACATTGTATTCGAGGTGCCGCGTGTCGAAGTTCACCGTCTGAAACGCGCCGGCCATTATGCTGAGCACTTTCACCTTCTTCGCGATCAAGGCCTTCGCTTCCGCATCATCCATGAGACGCGCCAGATTCGTGAAAAAGCCCACCTGCGCGATCACCACGCTGCCGTCCGGCTGTTTGGCGAGGATGTCTTTGATCAAACCTCCAGCCTCAGGCGCATCCGCGCCGCTTTTGAGGTCATGCGGATACTTGTCGGCAAGCAAATTGAACTTCCCCGCCTCCTTCGCCGCGCCATTGCGCACGACGCCAATGGGCGTGTCCGGGTAACCGTAAAGCGTGTTCACCGCATCCACGAACGCCGCGGCCTGCGGATGATCCTTGGTCACGGTGACGGCGAGCAGCTCACACGCACCGCGCTTTTGCAGATTGTGAATCATGCACAGCGCCATCAGGTCATCGACATCGTTGCCCATGTCGGTGTCGAAGATGAGCCGCACAGGCTCCGCCTGTGAAATGACGAATGACGAATGCAGAATGGCGAAGAAGAGCAGATGCTTCATTTTTGAGGAGGTTGGATGGTGAGATGGACGATGGCCTCCAGTGCGCGGCTTTGCTGCACGGAGTTCATGGTGAGGAAACGGTCGCGCTGGCTTCCTTGGCCATTTTTGGCAGGAATGAAGCGCGTGAAGCCGTCCCCGAGCACTTTCACGCGTCCGGGCTGCGAGAGGCCGAAGAAGCCGCGCTCGGGATACACGGCCCACAGCACGCTGCTCTCGTCCCAGCACGGCCGGTCATGCTCCGGTCCGCTGTGGAGCAAATACGCCTCTTTGACGAGATGATGCGGCAGGTAGTCGAGATCGCGCTGGATCACGACACGCGGAAACGGCAGCGCCTCGCCGATCTCGAAGCCGCTCCACACGATGGGCACTTCGTCGGGCCACTGATCGGCCACGGTCTGCATGTAGCCGATGCCGTTGATGACGTTCGCTTCGAGGTGGTAGTTCGTGCGATTACAAAACGCGAACGCGCCGGCCATGATCGACAACGCCTTGACCTTCTGCTTCACCAAATCGACGCCTCCGGGCGATTTGAGCAGATTCGCCATGTTCGACGCAATGCCGACGCTGATGATCGTGACGCTGTGATCCGGCTGCGCGGCCAACAGCTCGCGAATCAGCTCCACGGCATCCTTGGCGTCCTCGTTGAGTTTCAAATCGTGTGGGTAGTCCGGCGAATCAGCCAGCTTGAGGTATTTGCTCTCGCGATGCTGCGCCTTGTCATCCCGCGTGACACCCACCGGCAGGTCCGGGCGGCCATGAAACGTGTTCTGCGCATCGACGAAGCTCGCGGTGAGCGGATTGTTCTTCGAGATCGTCACGCCGAGGAACTCGCACGCGCCGCGATCCGCGAGACTGTGGCACATGGCGAGCGCGAGCACGTCATCGACATCACCGGTGATGTCGGTGTCGAAAATGATTCGTGGCTTCTCCGCGAGAAGCGAAGAACCGAGGGCGCAAAAAATGAGCAGCAGGCATTTCATGACTTCCTTCTCCAAGTATCCGCCAGCACGGCAGCGATGATGACGGCTCCGGTGACGACGCGTTTCATCGGTTCCGTGGCGCCGATTTGAACGAGGCCGGCCTCCAGGGTGGCGATGATGAGCACACCGATGAAGCTTTTCACGACACTTCCGCGTCCGCCCATCAAACTCGTGCCACCCACGACAACGGCGGCGATGGCGCTCAGTTCAAAGCCGACGCCGGCATTCGGATCGGCGCTGCCGAGGCGGGAGCAGTTGAAGACGGCGGCCAGTCCGGTCAGTGCACCGAGCAGGGCGTGCGCGAGGATGCGCGGACGATCCACCGGCACGCCGGAAACGAGCGCCGCCTCGCGATTCGCACCGATGGCGAGCCAATGACGGCCTATGGGCATCTGCGAAAGCATCACCTGCCCCGCCACGACGATGAGCACGCTAATGAGGAATGCGGGCGAGATAACGAGGCCTCCAAAAGGAGCACCGAGCGATTCGATGGCTGCACCGATGTATTTGGTCTGCGAGTTCGTCGTGAGGAACGCAAGCCCGCGCGCCATTTCCAGCATGCCGAGCGACACGATGAACGAAGGCAGCCGAAGTTTCACGCTCACCACGCCCGTCGTGCCGCCAATCGCGCCTCCAACGAGGATGCTGCTCAGCAGGGCGAACGGCAGTGCCCAATGCCAGTCCGCCATCATCACACCGACGACTGCACCGCACAATCCGAGCACGGAACCAACGGAGAGGTCAATTCCGCCCGTGACCATCACCAGCGTCATCCCCGTCGCGACCAGCGCAAGCGCCGGAATCCGATTCGCAATGTTCCCGAGCGTCGCAAAGCTCCAAAACGTGTCCCGCACCATGCCAAACAGCAGGATCATCGCCACGAGCACAGCGAGGAGGATGAGGTAGTCGGAAAAACGGCGCATCGGAGAATGACGAAATCAGAATGAGGAATGACGAATCAATGTCGAAGCACGAATGACGAAGGGTTGGAGCATTGGGGCTTCATTCGTCATTCGCCATTCTGGTTTCGTCATTTGATCACGACATCCACCGGCGTCTGCTGATCCGCCGGCGTGGATTTGTCCTTGAGGATCTTCAGCGCGGCTTCGATGCCGAAGACGGCGAGCTGGTCGCCGTGCTGGTCGGCGGTGGCGAGGACGCGGCCGTCGGCGAGGAGGGGTTTGAGGGCGGCGATGTTGTCGAAGCCGACGATCTGGACCTGACCGGCCTTGCCGGCGGCCTGCACGGCGGCGGCGGCACCGAGGGCCATGTTGTCGTTGGCGCAGAGGAGGGCTTTCACGTTCGGATTCGCGGCGAGGATGCCTGCGGCGACCCCATTGGCCTTTTCCATCTCCCACTGGCCGCTCTGAGTGCTCACGATCTTCATGCCAGCGGCGTTCATGGCGTCCTCGAAGCCTGCCTTGCGCTGCTGGCTGTTGAAGGCAGTCGTGACGCCTTCAATGATCGCGACTTCGTCACCCGCCTTGAGCTTTTTCGCGAGCACTTCGCCGACCGACCTGGCTCCGGCGCGATTGTCGGGGCCGACGAAGGGCGCGGTGAGACCGGCCTGCTTCAGCGTGTCGGCATCGAGCTTGTTGTCGATGTTGATGACGAGGACGCCACTGGCATTTGCCCGTTTGAGCACCGAGATGAGCGCCTTCGAGTCCGCCGGAGCGATGACGATCGCCTGCACGCCCTGCGCGACCATCTGCTCCACCAAGCCGACCTGCTCGGCGAGGTCGGTTTCGTTCTTGATGCCGTTCACGATGAGCTCGTAGTCGCCTGCATGCGCCGCCTGATGCTTCTTTGCGCCTTCGGCCATGGTTTGGAAGAACTCATTGGCGAGCGACTTCATCACGAGCGCCACCTTCGGTTTTCCCGGAGAGCCGGAGGCCGGAGGAGCGGACGGTTTGCACGAGGCGAGGGCCAAAACGGCGACGATGAGAGTGAAAAAGAGCTTCATGGTTGGCACGCGGGATTGATCCAACGGGAGAACCTGACTGCAACTTCCGTTTTCACCTGTGATGAAGCCCATTCTTGCCTCCCTGATGATCATTCTTGGTCTGCCGCTCCATGCCACGCCTCCGAACGTCATTTTGATCAACTGCGACGACCTGGGCTACGGCGATCTCGGCTGCTACGGGGCGAAGGACATCCGCACGCCGCATCTCGACCGCATGGCGGCGGAGGGCACGCGCTTCACGGATTTTTCAGTGACCTCGGCGCTGTGCACGCCTTCTCGGGCTGCCTTGATGACGGGCAAGTATCCGGGACGTGTCGGACTCGCGACGGGTGTGCTGCGACCCGATGCACCCAACGGCCTCGCAAGCAGCGAAACGACGCTGGCGGAAATTTTCAAAGCAGCGGGCCACGCTACGGGCTGCATCGGCAAATGGCATCTCGGTTTCCTCAAAGGCATGCGGCCGATGGACCAGGGCTTCGACAGCTACTACGGCGTGCTGCACAATCTCGACCACTGGGAGACCGACCATTTCATCAAAGAGGGTGGCATGCCCGTGCTGCGTGACGATGCGGTGGAGAAACGTCCCGCCGTGCCCGCGGAGATGACCGGGCTTTACACCGCCGAGGCGCTGAAGTTCATCGAGCAGCATCGTGAGCGGCCTTTCTTCCTCTACCTCGGACAGGCGATGCCACACATCCCGTTCGATGCGTCACCGAAGTTCAAAGGCCAATCAAAGCGCGGCCTGTATGGCGACGCGGTGGAGGAGCTCGACGACAGCACCGGCCAGATCCTCGACAAGCTGCGCGCACTCGGCCTCGCGGAGAAGACGCTCGTCATCTTCACCAGCGACAACGGCCCCGAGCGCAACACGCCCGGCAGCGCCGCTCCGCTCACCGGCACGAAGCACACCGTCTATGAAGGCGGTCTCCGCGTGCCGTGCATCGCGTGGTGGCCTGGCAAGGTGCCCGCGAATCGCATCTGCGATGCGTTCGTGAGCACGCTCGATCTGCTGCCGACCTTCGCACGCCTC
>DAORHS010000148.1:2840-8927 GCA_035438165.1 Prosthecobacter sp. | reverse complement strand
TGCTTGGATCCTCCCCGGGGTACAGCTCTTTTTAAAGTTAATAACAGGCTCTAACCCCAATTCGCAGCATCGCCAGATGAACATATTCACGAAAGAGGTCAACAAACCTGGAACCAAAATTCTTTACGGGGGTCACTTCAACAAACCCTCCAAAACCTAGATTTGAGATCGCTTGAAGTTCTTCCAAGAGCGGGGCTGCGGCAGCAATCCGGTCTTGGCGCACAATCAAGAGTGCGTTGAACACACGATCCCATAGTTCAGCCAACTGTTTGGGCAACGCAGTGCTTTCGTCCGCCCTATCCTGGGCGGCAAGCGCCACTTGGAGTTCGTCTTTGCAGCCCCTTGCTTCTCGAAGGATTTCGAGCGCCCAATTCCCGTCTTCACTCCTGAGTGCATCGAAAAGAACGCATCTGGTGACGTCCTGTTCGTCCACGACACGTTCTCCGTTCAGGTCGAGCACAAGATAACGCCCCCATCTAGTTCGACTGACAAAAAGGGGATTACTTGACCATGTGCAGAATCGAAAACGAGCACGATAAGACCAAGAGTCACCAGCGGTGGAGTCCTCAACATGCTCATCAAGCCACAGTTCCCACTTCCCCTCTTTGATCGGAGGATCTGTAACGTAAGGCCTGACAAAGCCGGTGATACCAACCGTGAGTACATCATTGCCCTCCGGCGGTATAGCCAGAAGCCGTGAATAGGTGGATATGCCATGAAATCGAATGACCGACCAACCATCGTCCGAAACAAAAAGCGCATGAGCATCGTCGATTCGCCAGTTGCCTTTGCGGCTCCATACGACCTTTTTCGTAATTGTGTCTTCAAGGGTGAACCACGGTTCTTGAACCGGATACGTTTCACCATGCTGCTGGATCTCAATGCTCAGAAAAGCTACTTTCAGACACCAATGACCATTATCTGATGTTTGGGAAAAGGGTCTGTAGCGCTGGTTATACATTTGATCGCAAAGCTAACGACAAAGAGCGCATTCCTTCACTGGCTGCATGCACCGGGCGCATTTGTGATGCGAGAATTCCGCCACGACGGCCGCGAGTTCGGCAATGACAATGAGGCTGCTCTTCATGAGAATTGGGACAGAAGGTAGCAACCTGCCCACGCGAAGGGAATCTCAAAATTCGCTTCCGATCTGAAACGCGGCCGAAAACGTCCGGAGCCCGGGCAGGCGAAGCGATTGGGACGAGGCTGCGAAGAGATTGCCTGCCGGAAACTCTCACCTCGGCCGTCTCAGCTCAAACATGTCCCGCGTATGGCAATACCAGTGCGGACTCTGCATGCGGCCGATGGGGTGGTAGTTGCCGGGCTTCACGAGCCAGGTTTCGGGATCGAAGATGTCATCACGCACATGAATGCGGAGGACTTCGCCGATGATGAGGCGGTTGTCGCCGATCTCGAGGATGCTGTGGCTGCGGCATTCGAGGCTGGCGGGGGATTCGGCGATGCGCGGCGGTTTGACGACGCTGCTGGCCACGGCGTTGAGCCCGGCATGCAGCAGTTCGTTCTCACCGGGTGGCAGAGATGAGGCGCAGAGGTTCATCTTCTCCGCAATCGCCTCATCGACGAGGTTCACGACGAACTCGTGCGTCAGGCGAATGTTCCGCGCCGTGTCCTTCGGCACGCCGGGCGAGCGATCGCCCGGACACAGGCCGACGATGGGCGGGGAATCTCCCAGCACGTTGAAAAAACTAAACGGCGCCGCGTTCACGCGTCCTTCGGGATCGACGGTGGTCGTCAGAGCGATGGGACGCGGCGTGACGAGTCCGGCGAGGATCATGTAGGCGTCTTCGCGCAGGGGGCCGGTGAGATCGAGTTCCATGGAAATCAAAAAATGACGAATGAGTAAGTCCGAATGACGAAGGAAGCCCTAAAGCCCAATGCCGAAGCCTTTTGGCATTCGAGCTTCGTCATTATTTCGTCATTCGTAAATTCGTCATTCGACATTTTCCGCCCGATACGCGCGCGCCAACAACGTGACCGGCTGCGTGACCTCCTGGCAGGGGTGATCGCCACAGGAGCGGAGGCCGTTGGCGAGTTGCAAATGACAGCCGGGATTGCTGGTGGCGACGACGGGTGCGTTTGCCTGCCGCAAGTGGGCGACTTTGCGGTCGAGCAGCTTTTGGCTCTGCTCGGGCTGGGTGATGTTGTAGATGCCGGCACTGCCGCAGCACCAGTTCGACTCGGGCAGTTCCTTGAACACGAGGCCGGGGATGCTGGCTAGCACCTGACGCGGCTGTGAGACGACTTTCTGGCCGTGGCAGAGGTGGCAGCTCTCGTGATACGTCACTTCACTCACGCCCGCACCAGCGGTCGGCTTGCGGAAGCCGATTTGCACGAGCCATTCGTGGATGTCCTTAACCTTCGCGTCCCAAACTTTCGCCTTGGCGGCGTAGAAAGGATCATCGTGCAGCAGATGACCGTAAGTTTTCAAATGAGAGCCGCAGCCACCGGCGTTGGTGATGATGGCATCGAGCGAATCGAGATCAAAGCTGTCGATCTGCCTGCGGGCGAGTTCGCGGGCAAGCTCCAGCTCGCCGTTGTGCGCGTGCAACGAACCACAGCAGGGCTGGGAGGGAGGCGTGACGACTTCACAGCCGTTCGCGAGCAGCACATCAGCGGTGTCACGATTGATGTTTGAAAAGGCGAGATCCTGAATGCAGCCGGTGAGCAGACCCACACGGTACTCCTGCCGTCCTTTCGGCGATTCTTCCGGCCAGATCAGATCATACGAAAAATGCTCCGAGATTTGAGGTGTCTGCGGCTCTAGCTTTGCCAGCGAACGCGGCATGAGGCCGAAGAAGCGGACTTTGCGCATCAGTTTGTCGAGCCCGGTGCTTTGATACACACGCAGCACACGCCCGATCAGCCGCAGCAGCCACGGGCGCATGAAAATGACGTTCAGCGTGAGCCAGCGCCAGAAGCCGCGTTGAACGCCCGTGTTCACCTCCGCCTGCTCGACTTCGGCGCGTGCCGTTTCGAACAACTCCGCATAATTCACTCCCGCCGGGCAGGCCGTCTGGCAGGCCAGACAGCCCAGGCAGTAATACATCTCATCCGAGAGTGCGCGGGAGACTTCGAGATCGCCATCAGCCACCGCACGCAGGAGCGAGATGCGTCCGCGCGGGCTGTTTCGCTCCAGCTTCGTCTCGACATAGGTCGGACAGGTGGGCAGGCACATGCCGCAGTGCATGCACTGCTGGAGCACGGAGTAATCGAGTGATTTGAGGAGGTCGGCTTGGGGCATGATCAGTTCCTCAAATCAAAAATCTTCCCCGGATTCAGCAAGCCCTGCGGGTCGAGGGCCTGTTTGATGCTGCGCATGAGTTCGTAACTGCCTTCGCCAAGCTGGCGTTTGAGGAAGGCTTTTTTGGCGAGGCCAACACCATGCTCGCCAGTGACGGTGCCGCCGAGGCGGATGGTTTCTTCAACAATCTCCGCCAGAGCGATCTCAATGCGATGCATCTCCTCGTGGTCACGTTCGTTGGTGAGGAAGGTGGGATGCAGGTTGCCATCGCCCAGATGACCGAAGGTGCCAATCTGCAGCTTGTGCTTCTTCGCCACTTCATCAATGAAGGCCACCATGGTGGCGAGTTCGCTGCGCGGCACGGTCACGTCTTCGAGAATCGTCGTGGGACGCACACGAGCGAGCGCCGAGAAGGCGTTGCGACGTGCGGCTGCGAGTTTCGCACCCTCCGCCTCATCAGCGGCGGCACGCACGTCGTGCGCCCCGTTGGCCTTGGCGAGCGCCATCATTTGCGCGGCTTCCTCTTCGACCACGACGGGATGGCCGTCGGTCTCCATGAGCACAAGCGCCTCCACATCGGTCGGCAGGCCGATCTTGGCGTAGTCTTCGACGCATTGCACCGTGACGCGGTCGAGGAACTCCAGCGTACACGGAATGATCTTGGCGGCGATGATCGCGGAGATGGTTTTCGCGGCGGCATCCATCGAATCGTAGAGCGCGAGCATCGTTTTGCGCGCTTTCGGACGCGGCAGCACTTTGAGGATGACCTCGGTGATGATGCCGAGCGTGCCCTCGCTGCCGATGAACAGGTCCTTCATTGAATAACCAGCCACATCCTTGACGCACTTGTTGCCGAGGAAGGTCAACGTGCCGTCCGGCAGCACAACTTCGATGCCCATGACGTAATCCCGTGTCACGCCATACTTGAGTCCGCGGAGGCCACCCGAATTTTCAGCCACGTTGCCGCCGATGGTGGAGATTTTCATCGAACCGGGGTCCGGCGGATAAAACAGTCCCACTTTGGCGCAGGCATCGTCGATTTCCTTCGTGATCACGCCGCTCTGCGCCCGCAACGTGAGATTTTTCTCATCGACTTCGATGAGCTTGTCCATTTTCACCAGGCAGATCACGAGACATCCGTCCAATGGCACGCTGCCGCCGCTCAGACCGGTGCCGGATCCGCGGGTGACGACGGGCACATTGTTTCTGCGGGCAAGTTTGACGCACTCGGAGACTTCTTCTGCCGTGAGCGGAAACACCACGGCGCCAGGCCGCTGCTTCAAAGCAGCCGTGCCGTCGAAGCTGTAGGGCACGATGTCCTCCGCGGAGGTCAGGACGCGATCAGGGGATAAGATTTCCTTCAGGGACTGGATAAGACTGGCTTCAATCATGTTCACGCGGCCATTCTGGCGAGATCGGTGTAGAGCGTCAACGAAGGCTGTGGTTGAATGTGTGCATGACGTTTCATCAACCCATTCGCTTCACTCCCATCTACCAAAGCCGTGTCTGGGGAGGCCGGCGCATGGAATCCCTGCTGGGTGCCACTCTTCCCGATGCCACCACGCCGTTTGGTGAGGCCTGGACGGTTTCAGACCGCCCTGAAGCACCCAGCGTCACGGAAGATGGCGTGTCGTTGCACGAGTTGTGGACGAACCATCGCGAGGCGGTGTTTGGCAAGGCTCTGCTGAGTTCCACCAGCCCCACCTTTCCGCTGCTGATGAAAATTCTCGACGCCTGCGATGATCTCTCGATCCAGGTGCATCCGCCGGCGAGCATGGCGGCGGCGTTGCAGGGGGAACCGAAAACGGAGATGTGGTTCATCGCGCATGCTGATCCGGGTGCGAAGATTTATGCCGGTTTGAAACCCGGTGTGACGCGTGCGGCTTTTGAAGCAGCGCTGCAAAACGGTACGGTGGCCGAAGTGGTGCATGTGATCGAAGCACGCACAGGCGACTGCCTGTTCATCCCCAGCGGACGCGTGCATGCCATCGGCGCGGGGCTGCTGATCTACGAGATCCAGCAGAACAGCGACACGACGTATCGCGTCTTCGACTGGAACCGCGTGGGCCTGGATGGCAAACCCCGTGCGCTGCATGTGCAGGAGTCACTGCAAAGCATCGACTTCGCGGACTTCGCGCCGCAGGTGCAGCAGGTCGAGGCGGATGGGACGCTGGTGAAGTGTGATTACTTCGACGTGCGGCTGTGTGATAAGGCCGGGGCCGTTGGCGAGACCGGTGAATGCGTGACACTGGCCGTGGTGAGCGGTGAGATCCGCGTGGG
Organism: Prosthecobacter sp.; assembly: GCA_035438165.1. GTDB lineage: Bacteria > Verrucomicrobiota > Verrucomicrobiia > Verrucomicrobiales > Verrucomicrobiaceae > Prosthecobacter. Next base: position 3,385 of record DAORHS010000148.1, on the reverse strand, counting down.
GGGCACAACTTTGAAGGCCGGCGACTTTGCGCTGCTGCCTGCAAGCATGACGGCACAATCACGCGAGGTGAAATCTGCAAAGACGGCGAGTCAGTGGCTGGAGATTCGGATTCCGTCATCCTCATAGTCCAGGTCATCCTGTCCAAATTACTTCTTCACTTCTTCCGCAGGCTTGTCGTCTTTCTTCGGTTCCGGATCTTTCGGCGTGCTCGGCACGGCGATGAACTTGGCTTTCGCGGGGTCCATCTTCGGCAGTTTGCCCTGCGGAACCGGCGGCACCTTTTTTTTCGGAACGGCCACCGGTATCGCGGCAGCTTCAGGTTTGGGCTGTGATTTGGATGCTTCCTTGCCACAGGAAGTGAGAAACAACAGGCCGAGAAGGATGGGGACGAAGTAATTCACAAAAAAAGCGATGAGGCGACCAATGTGCCTCACCGCCGAATCATTTCCACCACGGTGTCATTTGGGAGCACCAGGAGCCGCCGGTGTTGGCGCAGGCGCAGGCGCAGGCGCAGGCGCAGGCGCAGGCGCAGGCGCAGGCGCAG
>DAORHS010000148.1:0-2740 GCA_035438165.1 Prosthecobacter sp. | reverse complement strand
GCGCAGGCGCAGGCGCAGGCGCAGGCGCAGGCGCAGGCGCAGGCGCAGGCGCAGGGGTCGGAGCGGGAGTGGGCGCAGGAGCCGGAGTGCTGGCTGCAGGCGCTGGTGTGACAGGAGCCGGCTTGGGTGCCGGGGCTGCGGCAGCCGGTTCAGTTTTCTTGGCGGGAGGAGCGGCCTCCTCCTTTTTGCAGGAAACGCCGACGAGAAGCAATACAGCGGAGAGGATGAGTGTGATACGCATAGGTTGGATGCCCGGTTGGAGGGCATGTGAATTGAACGGAAGCCGAGGCCGCAAAGCAAGGGCGACTTTAGCGCCATCCTTGTGCTGCATGCCCCGCTTTTGGCGCGGGTCCGTTCCTGTCAGGAACAGCGAACGGCCACCGAACGGCCGTGTGCGTCGAGTCCTTCGACCTGGCTGAAGGCTCGAACAATCGGCTCGGACTTCGCGCAGCTCTCGCGATCGAGACGAGTGATGCTGGTGCGGCGCTGGAACATGTCGGCGGTGATGCCCGGGAAGGATTTGCCGGAGCCTCCGGTGGGCAGGGTGTGGCTGGGACCCGCGAGGAAATCGCCAACCGCCACCGGCGAATGATTGCCGAGGAAGATGGCGCCTGCCGTGCGGATCATCGGCAGGATAACTTCTTCCCGCGTGGTGATGAGCGAGAGGTGCTCGGGCGCGAAGTTGTTCACGAGACGAGCGCCTTCCTCCAAGCTCGACACAAGCATGCAGAAGACGCCTTTTTCGAGCACAGGGGCGAGCTGGGCCTGACGACTGAGTGTTTTCGACTGCAATTCGACCTCCGCAACCACAGCATCGAGCAACGCGGTGTCATCGGTGAGGAAGCCGGCCATGCTGTCCTTTCCATGCTCGGCCTGGGCGAGAATGTCGGCGGCGATGAAGGCGGGATTGCCGGACTTGTCGGCGAGAATGAGCACCTCGCTGGGGCCAGGCAGCAAATCGATGGACACGACGCCGAAGGCCTGGCGTTTGGCCTCGACGACGTAGCTGTTGCCGGGGCCAAAGATCTTCGTGACGGGGCGGATCGTCTCCGTGCCAAAGGCAAGCGCGGCGATGGCCTGTGAGCCGCCGATTTTATAAACTTCCGTGGCACCGGCGACTTTCAGTGCAGCGAGGAGCCCGGGATTGACGGTGCCGTCGCGTCCGCACGGCGTGCAGACGACGATTTTCGGCACGCCGACTGCGGAGGCAATGGCGACCGTCATGAGCACTGTCGAAACCAGCGGCGCGGTGCCGCCGGGCACGTAGCAGCCGACACGCTCAAAGGGGTGAAACACCTCACCGACCTCGGCGCCTTGTTCGTTGGTGCCGTTCCACCCCTGGCGCAGGCTGCGTTTGGCGAACGCAGTGACGTTGCGGTGGGAAGCCTCGAGCGCGGAACGCAGCGTGGCATCCGCGTTGTTCCAGGCGGCGTCGATCTCGGCCTGAGAAACGCGCATCTGCTGCGGGGTGAGCTTCGCGCCGTCGAACTTCTCGACGAATTCGAGCACGGCGGCATCGCCACGTCCACGCACAGCCTTGATGACGCCCGAGACGACCTCGCGCACGGCATCGCTGGCCTCGGCACGACGGTTGAGGGCGGTGATGGCGGCAGAATAACCGGGATCGTTGGGACGGAGGACTTTCATTCGGAGGTTTTACGTGCCAAGCGGGACGATGGCGTCAAGGAAGGAAGATGCACACGCATCCAACAAAAATGCGGGCACGGATGCCCGCATCGTTCTGAAGGGATCAGGATGATCCCTCTCCTCAAAACCGTCGTCACGGCACCACTTCGCCGGAGCCGGTGTACACCCATTTCTCGACCTTGCCGTTCTTGATCCGGGCCTGGGCCTCGGTTTCGAACTTGCCAAACATGGTCTGGGTTTCGTACTTCACGTTCACGGTCCAGTAGTCGGCACCGTCGATTTTCTCCTGCGCCGCATCCCCCCAGGACTTGACGTTGTCGGGTTTGATTTCGGTCACATCACCGGCCTTCATGCTGGCGAGCAGCAGGGGGTAGGCGCCGTCGGCATCCTTCTCGGGCTTGTCATTGCTGCTGCTGCCACCACCAGCGGAAGAAGCGGGGGCGTTTTTGGCGCGTTCGGCAGCAGCGAGCTTGTACTCGTGCGCCCTGCGGGCGTTCTCGGTCTGCACGACTTTCACCTGTTCATAAGCGGCCGCAAAGACGTCCTTGAAATCGGTGTCGTCCATCGCGACGAGACCACGCATGGGAGACCCCGCCGAGGCTCCAACGACGAGATTCGTTCCCTCCTGGCCCATGACGAAGATTTTGGCACCAGCCTTGAAGGTGGTGGAGGCCGTGGCCTTGCCCATTTGCATCTTAAGTTCGAGGTCTTTTTTCATGGTGACCTGCTTGGGCGTGGTGAAGAAGCCCTTCGGCACGGCGGCCCAGTTCTGCGTAAGTTCGTCCACAGGCGGAAACACCGGGGCCACAAAGGCATTGGGGTCAGGCGGAGGCGGTTCGGGGGCTTTCGGCATCTCCGGCTTGGGCTCGGGAGCCATCTCCGGCTTGGGCTCGGGCTTGGGCTCCATGACGACCTTCGGCTCCTCTTTGACGACCGGCTTCGGCACCGGCACCACGGCCACTTCCTTCTTCTTCGGCGGCGGCGGAACGTGCTTCGTGAACTTCATGGCATCGGCGAGTGGCGGATACACATACTCGTAGGAGACGTAGCCGACGGCGATGGCAAGGATGATGACGATGAGAGGTTTCATGAC
>DAORHS010000147.1:0-8956 GCA_035438165.1 Prosthecobacter sp. | reverse complement strand
CACCACCGCCCAGCCGCCAAGAATGTTGTTAGTGGTGTTTCCGGCAAAGGTATAACCGGAAATCAGAAGGTGGGGATTGTTACCGATTGCGCCGAGGCCGGTCGCTGAATTGCCGCTGGTTACATGAAGTGTCGCCCCCTTTGCCGCGTTTCGATTCAATCCGGTTAGAGTTGCATTCATGGTGCTCAGGCCGGTGGCGTTTCTCTCCACATGAATGGTGGACATGGCATCCTCGAGCGTCACCACACCAACGGTTTCGGCAACGGATGAGTTTGCGCGGCCATAAAATTGGAGAGCCCCCCCCTGGAGGGTGATGGGCGCACTGTCATTGATGCGGTTGGACAACTCGAAGAGGCCATCGTTGCGAATCCCAAAAGTGGCGCGACTGATGGTCAGACCCGTGATATTAGCGAAGCTGCCTGCGTCCGTGACATTGGTGGTGGAGTTCAGCAGGATCAGCTTGCCCGTCGTCGTGTTGGCATTGGTGATGTTCAAGGTGCTCGATCCCGTGCGAGCAAAGGTGACATAGTCATTGGTGGAGCCACCGAGGTTGCCAGCCCAACTGCGTGTGGCATTCTGCTGGTTGGCGAGGATGACGCCATTGCCGCCTGTGCTGATGATCTCGCCACCGTTGATGGCACCGTCCGTCATGAGGTCCATGACATATTGGGAGGTGCTGTTGAGGTCGAGCTTGCCCCCATTGATGATCATCGGGGTGCGGAAGTAGAGGGTATTGGCGCCCGCATTCAGTTTCAGCGTGCCTTCGTTAATGGAGATGACGTTGTTGGTCTGGTCATCGCGTCCCAGCATGCTGCGCTGGCTGATGGTCAGGGTGCCAGCCCCAGCCTTCGCCAGACCACGAATGCCGAGCATGACACTGTTGACATCGAGATCACCCAAGGTGTGGAAGTAGAACGGGCGCACCGTCGTGCCGGAGTTCGCATTGGCGAGGATCACTCCACCGTTGATTCCGGTGTTGCCCGCCTTGGCCAGAATGCCGCCGCTTTGAATGGTGAGCACGGGAACGTTGGGGAATGTACTCGTCAACGTGACGCCACCACCGCTGTTAAGAGCCAGAGAGTTGAGGCTGATGCTGACCGCTGTTGCCGCTGCACCACTGAGTTCCTGGTTGACGTTGACCGTAAGGGTGGTGGTGGTCAGTTTCTCAGCCGCAGAGAGCAGACGGATCACGCCAGTGGCCGAGTCTGCCGTGGCAAAACCAATCGTGCCGGCCGTGGTGTTTTCAGCCAGTGCCCATGGAAGGATGCCCTTCGTGTTGGCGTTGACGGCACCGGTCTGACCCACGAAACCAATGTTGCCTTTGATCGTGGCATTCCCCGCACCGGCAGCAGCACCAAGGTTGGTGCCGGAGAATCGAACGGTGGCCCAGTTCTGTGGGTTGTTGGTGGCAAAGGATCCGAAGGTGAGGTTGGCACCACCAGCCCCCGCAGTGACACTGACATTCGACTGGCCACGGGCAAGGGTGAAGGTCCCAAAGGTTTCATTGGTGGCCGCCGCATTGCCGATGAGGTTGAGATTGCCGCCGGCAAGAGTAATGGGCCGTGCCCCCAGACGATTGGCAATGGCTGCCGCCGTATTGTCGATGGTTAGCGTGGCACCGGGAAGCACCTGGATGGCAATGGTATTGCCGCCAGTGAGCGTCCCGCTGTCGGACAAGGCAAGGGTGCCTTGAAAAATCTGCAACCCGGTAGCAGCATCGGTCGGAATGACGGAACTGGCGGTGGTGAAGTTCAGCGTGCCAGCACCGTATTTGCGCACCGCAAAGTATTGGTTCGCCGTGGTGGTGGCGGAGGTGATGTTGCTGTTGACGTTGATGATGCCGTTACCCTGGGCGTTGAAGATCAACGCGCGTCCGGAGGTGGTGGTATTATGAATCCCCCCATTGATGTTGAGGGTCGCGCCGTTGTCGGCACCGATGGCCGCGTCGAAGAGAACCTGCACCTGCCCGGTGGTGGTGCTGGTGCCGGAGCCCACGGCCTGCAACTGCCCGCCGAAGTTGATCCCACCGAAAGCCACGTTGTTAGAGCCCTGGAGATTGACGGTGTTGCCAATCGATACGCCGTTGAGCTGAAGTGCCGCTCCCGGAGCGGCTGCGCCGGGAGAAATGCTGATGACACTAGTGCCAAGACCGGCGGCGTTGCTCAGGCGAATGGCACCGGCATTAATCGTCGTGGTTCCGGTGAAGGTGCCATTTGCGACATTGATGTCCACGATGCCATTGTCGGCTTTGACAAAACCATTGGCTGTGGTGCCAAACGCCGCATTCAACTGCAAGGTCTTGCCTTGAACCACTTCGAGGACGTTGTTCGCAGCGGTGGTGTTGCTGAAATTGATGGTGCGAGAGGTGGTGATGTTGTCCGCCGCGCGGAAGGTCGCGCTGGTTCCGTTTAGCGTGATGGCATTTGCGGCATCGCCGAGTGCCCCATCGCTGGTGGCAGCCAGAACACCGGCCGTCACCGTGATGCCACCGATGAAGTCGTTGCTGGCATTTTCCAAAAGCAAAGAACCGTTTCCGACTTTTGTGAAACCAGAAGACCCTGTCACCTGCCCGGCAAGAACAAGCCCTTGCACAAGATTAGAGGCGGTGCCGCCGCTGACACTGAAAGTGGGTGTGGCAGCGCTCAAAGTGGTTAGGCCGGTGAACTCCAGGCCATAGCCGTTGGCGTTGGCGACCGTAAGGGTGTTGTTGCCGATGGTGAGGGTGCCAAGCTGGATCGTCTTGTTCAACGCTGTGGAACCTGGGAAACCAGCCACACCCGTGCGATCCACCGAAATAGTGCTGTTGCCAGTTACGGTCACATTGTCACCGAAGGCGATGTCCTGCGGATTGCCGAGTCCGGAGCCGTTGTCGCGGAGGGCAAGAGTGCCGCCGGCAAGAGTGATTTCGTTTACAACGCTGCTATTAAGAGAACCTGCGCCCACGGCCGCCAAGGTGCCGCTGTTGATGGTGACAATGCCCGTGAAGCTGTTGTTACCTGCCAGAACCGTCACGCCGTTGGAACTGGCCGCCGCCCCATTCACCGTGATGTTCCGCGAACCGCCCGTCTCAGTAATCGGACCACTGAGGATGAGCTGTCCGGTCAAATTGGCATTCAAGTTTGAGATCGTCAGGTTGTCATTCAGGACAATCCCGGCGGAAATGACATCTGTGGCTGTTGCTGCCGCAGCCTTGGCCAGGATGGCTCCCGAACCTCCATTATCGAAGGTCAGTGTGCTGCCGTTGCCCGACTGTAATGTGTAGCCAAAGAAGGCGGTGGTGGGATCTCCAATATTTAATGTGCCGGTCGTGGCGTTGATGTCGAGATTGATGGTTTGCGCCGCAGTAAGATTGGCGGTGAGATCGATGACGTCACCAGGCGCGTTGGCTGGCACCCCGCCCGTCCAGTTACCACCAGTGTTCCAAGTGAAGGGACCGGCGCCAGTCTGATTCCATGTAAATGTCGCGCCTTGTGCGATTGGGCCCGGGAGCCATGTTGCCATGAGGCAAATCATGAACCAGCCAATGAGTTTCCGGTGGTGGCGTAATGTCTTCATAAGGTCTAAATGAAAAAGAAATGGACACGAGGTGCCGCAGTCAGGAGTGGTTGGATAAAAGAACACGCATCGACACAAAACTTCCCGCTCCAACGGAGAGGAAAGCCCGAAGCTTTAACTTGGACATGAAGATGGTTTGCCACTGACTAAAGATTTCCTTTGTATTAAAGCACGCTTCCCCCTTACCAGACAAATCTTTTGTTCAGTTTCGCAAAAAAAATATTGGACTGAAAATCAATGACTTAGGTTGTCATGAAAGGCCGGAATTCAAACCAGAACAACACCTAATCAGCTCCACTTATAAAGAGCCTACAATCGAACCAAAATATGGTAATTTTAGCTGATGTATTTATTTAAAACCCAATGCCACCCCCTCCTTGGCATCCCCGACAGGAATCGAACCTGTATTTAGAGTTTAGGAAACCCTCGTTCTATCCATTGAACTACGGAGACAAATGATTGAAAACCAATGATTTACACGCCTTCGCGCAAATAACCTGAAATCTTTGTTGCCGGTTAATTGCCATTTAGCGTAGCTTAGTGGCATGAACGAGCAACTAGATGCAGCCCATATAACCGGCAGTTCCAAAGGTGGCAAATTCACTTTTCGCCGGAAACGGCAGAAGGTTCTCAAACCGGTCGAAGAAATCTTCCTGGCAGGGAAATGGCGGACACGCACGCCAAAGGACAAAGGCTTCAAGGGGCCGGTGCGGTTCAAGGTGACGGGCCTGTATGTGGCCGGAAAGCGTGTGCGCCGCTACTTCGCGACCGAAGCCGAGGCGGAAACGTTTATCGAGGCGCAGACGGTGCGGCTGGGAAATCTGGGAGCACGGGCCGCGAATGTGCGCGGTGATCTGTTTGAAGACCTTGTCGAGTGCGAGTCGATGCTGAAACCGCAGGGCGTGCGCCTGCTGGATGCCGTGCGGGACTACCTCGCGGCGCGTGAGCACCTGCGGGCCTTCCCTGCCGTGCCGCTGGCGGAGGCGGCAGAGCATTACGGCGCACTGCTGGCAGATCGGGCGAAGTCGTGGACGGTGGACGAGGCGGCAGAGACGTGGCTGGCAAGCCGGGAGCAGAAGGGCCGCAGTGATGGCTATCTGCGCGGCGCAAAGATTCGGCTGGCTCGCTTCCGCCAGACCTACGGCGGCACGAGCATGGCAGACATCAGCACGGCGAACGTGGACGCATGGGTGAACGAGCTGGGCTTGGGGCCGCAGTCGCGCTGCAATTTCCTCACGGTTCTGTCCTCGCTGTTCTCGTATGCCACGAAGCAGGGCCGCAGCCCGCGCAATCCCGTCGTGAATGTGGAGCGTCCCGACGTGGTGCGCGACGAGCCGGGGATTCTCACGCCGCAGGAGTTCACGAGGCTGCTGCATGAGCTGCCGGACGACACGGTGCCTTACGTCGTGCTGTCCGCCTTTGCGGGCCTGCGGCCCATGGAAGTGCGCCGCCTGAACTGGCAGGACATCAATTTCCAGACCGGCCTCATCACGGTGAAAAGCGGCACGTCGAAAACGAAGCGCCGCCGCACGGTGCCCATGATGGACAATCTCCGCGCATGGCTGGAGCCGCTGGCACAGGAGAGCGGCTCCGTGGTGCCGTTGGCTGATTTGACCATCCGGCAGAAGCGCATCAAGCCCGCACGGGAACGCGCTGGCTTGCAGCACTGGCCGCATGACTGCCTGCGGCACAGCGCGGCAAGCTACTGGCTGCAAATCGAGGGCGATGCGGCCCGCGTGGCGCTGTGGCTGGGCCACACGCAGGAGGTGTTGCACGAGCATTACAAGGGCCTGCTGAGTGATCCGGCGCACGCGGCGCAATGGTTCGCCATCAAGCCAGCGCCGCAGCGTGCCACGGCGAAGATCATCAGCATCAAAGCCGCCGCCTGAGAACCGGGAGGAACCACGATGGCAAAGAAGAACCCTGCACGACCACCGGCCAAGAAGGCCAAGCCATCGAAACCACCGAAAGGCACCGGGGGAGGGGGTGCGGCGAGTGATGGCGGCGCTTCCCTCAATATGGATTCCAGCGCGGAAAAAAATTCTGCACTGAACGTTCGCCCTTCACTTTCATCCCGGATTGATTCGGGCGAACGAGATAGATTGCTGCGGGAGCTATTGATCGAAATTGACGGCGTTGTGCGCAATGGGCCATCCTGGAAGCATCCCGACTTTGTTACTCCCCGCTTTCGCACGGGAGATGTGATCGCTGAACTCGAAAGAGCCGTCTATCAGCATGAAGAGACAATAAATTGTCTGCGCTTTCATCTTTATAGGGCGCTGAGATGGCCGACTTTGCCTGATGAAAGAGGAGGCATCGCCGCCATGCTTCGCCATGCTTCGACCGCTTGGCACATTCGCACAGTCGCAGAAGAATTCATCGACGTTTTGATTCACCAATCCCGACGAGAGGAACGAGAAACTGCCGCAATGCGATGCCTTGGCGAGATCGCACGGCTGTTTCAAACCGGCCTCAAAATGCGGGCTAAACGCTCGCGGCAGTTACGGGAAGCGATGGCACATCCTGCGTTTCTCGAAGCTCTGAATCGACCACCACCAAAACGCACAAGAGGCGGGACGGGGGGCAATGACAGCATCCAAGCAATTTTCACTTGGACTGAGTTCGTTATCATCGACTACGACAAAAGGCACAATCCCGACATGCTTCCAGCGATCTACGCCGCCGCTGATGAATACATAAAAGGCTTTCTACCATACGCAAAAGAGCAATGGGAGAAAGAAGATGGGCCGAGGCGAGCCGAGCAGTGGTTTGGGACGAAAATTCGGACAAATTCCAATGACCCGACCAAACCCAAGCAGAGCTTTGGGCACTTCAAGAAAGAGATCGAGGAGAACGCCCGCAGCTTTATTGCCGGATGGCTTGAACTCTATGCGCCCAATGTTCGAGATCGAGGACGCGATAACGATCAGAGTTAGATATTCCGCCACGTTTTCGGCTGCTTTTATCTAAGGTGAGCATCTGCCGCTTGTGGCTACCTCTAGCGTCCTTGTTATGCAAAAGGACACTCATGAACTACTAACGGCTGCGCAGCTTGCGCAGGAAATCCAAGTCGGACGCCGGACAATCGGGGCGTGGACAAAATCCCGCCGCATCCCTGCGCTGAAACTTGGGCGGCGCTGTGTGCGCTACGACCTGCAACGGGTGCGTGATGCGCTCGCCAAATTCGAGCAGGAGGCGATTCAGTGAAACGGCTCTTTCTGCATGGCGTGGTGGTCGTCACCACGGCTGTTCTCTGGCTTCTCCGCAAAAGCGTCTGGCTCCTGAAAGTGGCGCGACTGTGTGGAATCAACCTCACGCATCGCATCGAGCAAATTCGGTCGTGGGCATGGACGAAACTTCAAAACAGGGAGGATGACGACGATGGCGCTTGATTTGAACAAGCTGGAGAAGGTGCGCACATCGAATGGAAAAACCATCGCACGCTGTCCTGCATGCGCCGAGGCTGGCGAGGATAAAGATGGGAAGCATCTGGCGATCTTTGCGGACGGGCGTTTTGCCTGCGTGACACATCAAGGCGACAAGAAGCACCGCAGGATCATCTTTGAGCTGGCGGGCCTCCCTGATGACGGTGCACCGCTGCCGCGAGTGGCGGAGACTGCACCGAAAAAACCGGCCGAGAATGTGGACTGGCCGGTGAACTGTGACCGGCTCGCCAAAGATGAGGCTGCGCTGGCACGCCTGGCTGCATGGCGCGGCTGGACGGCGGACTACTGCCGCGAGCTGGCGCAGGCCGGAGTGATGGGCCTGCACGAAAGCCGTGTGTGCTTTCCCGTGGCGGATGCGCAGGGCGTGGTGATCGGGCGGCATGTGTTCCAGTGGCCGGAGATGGGCGGCATCAAGGCATGGTATGCACCGGGGAGGAATGCGCCGCTGGTGATCGGTGCCGCGTCCCTGGCTGGCGTGCGGGCCTGCAACGTGATCGAAAGCCAGTGGGATGCGCTGGCGCTGCTGCATGTGCGCGGCTGGCGTGGCGAGGCGCTGGAGCGTCCTTTCATCGTGACACGCGGGACAAGCATCAGCTCGACACTGCAAACGCTGCTGGCGGGCGTGGAAACCGCGATGCTATGGATGCAGCACGATGAACCAAAGGCCGCAGGCAAAGCGCCGCCTGCCGAGGAATGGCTGGCGCGGTGCGTGGCGCTGATGCCGGACACGGTGCGCGAGATCAGGCGCGTGGACGTGGCCGCAGGATTCAAAGACTGGAACGATGTGCTGCGTGATCGAGGCGCGGCTGAAACGCTGGCGCTGGTGAAGTCTGCGGCGCGTGATGCGGTGCCACTGGCACGAGAAGAAGCGCCCGCGCATGAGATCCAAATCACGCACGAGCCTGCACCGTCGCCTGCCGCTGCGGACTTGCCGGTGCCGCAAGCGCTGCCCTCATCACTCGCGCCCGTGATGGCCTTTGATGATGCGTGGATGCCGGAGAGCTTCCGCCCGTGGCTGGTGGATGTGGCGGAGCGGATGCAATGCCCGCCCGACTTTCCCGCCGCTGCGGCGATGACGGCGCTTTCATCCGTGATCGGGCGGCGCGTGGCGATGCAGGCCAAGGAGCACGACACGGGATGGATCGAGCATGCGAATCTGTGGGGCCTCGTGGTCGGTGATCCTGGCTCGCTGAAAAGCCCGACACTGCAAGCCGCGCTGCGACCGCTGCGGCGCATGGAGGCGGAGAGCGTGCGCAAACATCAGGAGGCGGAGCAAAGCCGGAAAGTCGATGTGATGAAAGCCAAGCTGATGCGTGAGGCTGCGGCCAAGGAAGCCGCGAAGGCCATCAGGAGTGGCAAAGATGCAGACTTTGATTTCACGGCGCTGGTGCCTACGGATGCAGCCGACGAGGAAACCGCGCTGCGGCGCTTCATCGTGAATGATTTCACGCTGGAGGCTTTGGGCGAAGTGCTGCGGGCCAATCCGCACGGCACGCTGGCCTTCAATGATGAAATCGCGGGCCTGCTATCACTGCTGGAACGTGAGGGGAATCAAAGCCTGCGGGCCTTTCTGCTGCTGGCATGGAGCGGCAAGGAGGGCTTCACCTTTGACCGCATCATGCGCGGCATCCGGCGCGTGGATCATGTGTGCCTGAGCGTGCTGGGAGGCATCCAGCCGGGAGTGCTGGCGGAGTTCGTGCGCAATGCGCAGGCAGGCGGCGCGGGTGATGACGGCTTCATGCAACGCTTTGGCCTGATGGTCTGGCCGGATGCACGCAGCGAGTGGTGCGACGTGGACAAGCCACCACACATCGCAGGCGGTGAGGATGTGGAGGAAATCTTCCGCACGCTGGAAGGACTCACGCCGGAGATGCTGGCAAAGCACGCGCCGCTGAATCACGACGGCGTGCCGACGTTCACCTTTGCACCGGATGCGCAGGAGCGTTTCCGCGACT
>DAORHS010000146.1:0-8960 GCA_035438165.1 Prosthecobacter sp. | reverse complement strand
CCCTACTACGACAAGGTCGAGATGCTAGTGGGCGTGTTCGGCACGAATGAAGGATTGGAGAATTCGCCCGATTCATCACCCGGCGTGCTGCTGCCCGCGCCGAAGCTGCGCGTGGGCGAGTTGTATGCGCAAAAGCATGGCAAGAAGGTGGGTGCGCATGTCACGTCGATTCACCGTGCGGTGCTGACGAAGCCGCAGGACGCGGACTCGATTCCAGCGAAGCTACATCCGGGCAATGCGAAGGCGCAGAAGATCCTGGCCGACAACATGCGCACGCGTGCGCCGTGCTTCTGGGCGACCGATTGTCACCGCGGCTGTGCGATCCGGGCGAACTACGATTCACAGACCGTGCATCTGCGGCCTGCGCTGGCGACGGGGAATCTCGACATTCTGCCAAACGCGATGGCGCGCGAGGTGACGATCGACAAGCAGGGCAAGGCAACGGGCGTTACCTTCATCGACAAGACGACTGGCCGTGAAGGTCATGCGAAAGGCCGCGTGGTGGTGCTCGCGGCAAGTTCACAGGAATCGGTGCGTCTGTTGTTGAACTCGAAGTCGGGCCTGTTTCCGCAAGGCCTTGGGAATTCGAGCGGCAAGGTGGGCAAGTACATCACGGATTCGGTTTCCAGCAGTCTCAGCGCGCACATTCCCGCGTTTGAGAACATGCCGGTGCACAATGAAGACGGTGCGGGCGGGCCGCATGCCTACGTGCCGTGGACGATGCACGCGCAGAATCGCAACGGAGAGCTTGGGTTCCCCGGCGGTTATCACCTGGAGTTCACCAGCGGACGACAGATGCCCTCTCTATCGATGCTGAATGGCATCGACAGCCTCGCGGGTCGCGGTGGTGTCTTGTATGGCAGGCAGCTCAAGGAGGACGCGCGGCGATTCTACGGCGCGAGGCTCGGATTCGGCGCGCAGGGCACCATGGTGCCGAATGACGGCTGCTTTGCCGAACTCGATCCCGATTTGAAGGACCAGTGGGGCATTCCGGTGCTGCGGTTTCACTGGAAGTGGACCGACTTCGAACTCAACCAGGTGAAGCATCAGCAGCAGCACATCCGTGAGCTTCTGGAAGCGATGCGAGGCAAGGTGTCATCGAAGAACGACGCGGATGTGTTCAAGTCGATGAAAGCGGGCGGCTCAGTCATTCACGAGGTCGGCGGCGCGATCATGGGCGATGATCCGGCGAAATCGGTGACGAACCCGTGGAGCCAGACCTGGGACGTGAAGAATGTTTTCCTCGCTGATGGAGCGCCGTTCGCGAGCACGGCGGACAAAAACCCGACGCTCACCATCATGGCGCTCGCGTGGCGCATGGCAGATCACCTCATGGATGAAATGAAGAAAGGAAACATCTGATGAGCGCCGCCGACGATCTTCCCCGCATGGACCGCCGCAAGGCGCTGCAGTGGATGCTCAGCGCCACGGCGACGATGGCCGTGCGTGATCAGGCCGTGTTTGCCGCCGATGCTCCCATCCAGGCCAAAGGTTACGGCCCCGATCCGAGCATGGTGACGATCTACAAGCCCGGTGATGTGTGGCCGCTTACGTTCAACGAGCCGCAACGACGCACCGCGCGTGCTTTGTGTGACGTGATCATTCCTGCTGACGATGCGTCACCGGCGGCGTCCGCTGTCGGCGTGCCCGATTTCATCGACGAATGGATCAGCTCGCCTTACCCGGCCCAGGCAGGAGATCGCAGCGTGGTGCTCGAAGGTTTGAAATGGATCGACGATGAAGCGCACAAACGCTTCAGCCAAGTCTTCGCCGATCTCCTCCTCGAACAGCAGACCGTCATCTGCGATGATCTCGCCAGTGCGAAACCGAAGCCGGAGCACAAGAAAGCGGTTTCGTTCTTCAAACGCTTTCGTGATCTCACGGCTGGAGGCTACTACACGACGGCTGAAGGCATGAAGGCCATCGGTTACGTCGGCAACGTGCCCTCCGGCACCTTCGACGGCCCGCCGGTTGAGGCACTGCGGCATGTCGGGCTGGCCTGAATTTCACCCCACGAAAGTAAGGGAGGTTGCTGGCAAAAGGCGCAGACCGGTGTCGTATTGGTGCGATGTCTTTTCTCCCGCGCCTTCTTTTTTTCAGTCTGTGTGTCTCTGCTGCCAGCGCCGCCGTGGTGCGCGTGGAGGTTTCGGAGCGTTCGGATGTGGGAAAGACAGGTTATGAGCAGATCACCGGCAGACTGCATTTCGAGATCGATCCGAAGCTCCCCGGCAATGCGGTGATCGCCGACGTGGGGCTGGCTCCGGTGAATGCGGCGGGCAAGGTAGGCTTTTCCTCCGGTCTGCGCATTCTGAAGCCAAAAGACGAAGCTCGCAGCAATGGCGCGGCCTGGGTGGAGATTCCGAATCGCGGCGGCAAGGCGACTGCAAGTGACTGGGTCGTGAAGCATGGTTTTACCGTGCTGAATGTTGGCTGGGAGTTTGACCTGCCTGCGGACAAGCTGCGCATTGAGGTGCCGTCGGCACGCAATCCGGATGGCAGTGCGATTCGCGGCGTGGTCAGCGCGACCTTCACGCCGGACAAACCAGCGGATGAGCAGACACTCACCGATTTGACCGACTATCCGCCGGTGGATCTGAATGGACCCGACAGCCGCCTGATCGTGCGGGACCGCATGGCGTATCCCGGCGGCAACGAGGTGCCACGCGAGTCCTGGAGCTTGAAGGACAACCGCCTTCGAATGAAAGACGGGTTTGAACTCGGCAAGACTTACGAGATTTTTTATCTGGCCGAAGCGCCGCCGGTGGCCGGGCTCGGTTATGCGGCCATTCGCGATGCGGTGGCGTGGCTGAAGCATGACGCAACTTCGCTCGCGCCGGTGAAGCACGCGTATGCCTTCGGATCGTCGCAATGCGGGCGCTTCCTGCGCGACTTCATGTATCTCGGCTTCAACACTGACGAGGAAGACCGCATGGCGCTCGACGGTGTCATGGCGCATGTCGCGGGAGCGGGACGGCTGGTGCTGAATCAACGCTGGTCCACGCCGCGTGCTGTGGCGGGTTACTACACGTCCTCGTATCCCTTCGCCGACACCGTGCAGGCGGATCCCGTCAGCGGTCATGCGGAGGGCATTCTGGACAATCCGCGCGTGAAGCATGTGCCGAAGGTCTTTTACACCAACACAGCCGCCGAATACTGGGGCGCAGGCCGCGTGGCGGCGCTGACGCACACGAATCCGGCGGGCACGCAGGACATCGCTTTCCAGGCGAATGTACGCTCCTACTTCCTCGCGGGCACGCAGCACGGTGCGTCATCGTTTCCGCCAAAAGGCCTCGTCGAAGGCGCACCGCTGGCGAATCCGGTCAACGCGAACGCCCTCGTCACTGCACTGCGGCTGGCGATGCATCGCTGGATCACGGAAGGCATCGCCCCACCTCCGAGCGTTTATCCGAAACTCAGCGATGGAACGCTCACACCGGTTGCCGACGTGCGTTTTCCTCAAGTGCCCGGCATGGGATCGCCGAACGCGTTGAAAGCCGGCGGTCGCGTGCGCAATCCGCAGTGGGCGGACGGTGCGGGCGAGGGAGCAGAGCTGCCGCTGCTCGTGCCGCAGGTGGATGCGGATGGCAACGACATCGCCGGCATCCGCATGCCCGATGTCGCAGCGCCGCTTGGCACGGCCACTGGTTGGGTGTTTCGACCGGAGTCGCTGGGTTCACCGCACGAACTCGTTCTGCTTCGCGGTGCCTGGGTGCCCTTTGCCGCTCGCGCCGACAAGGAAGATCCGCGGCCCGCGCTCGCCGAGCGCTATGCGTCGAAAGAAGCCTATCTGGCGAAAGTGCAGGACGTGCTGCAAAAGCTCATCGCCCAGCGCTTCTTGAGCGAGGACGATCTCGAACCCCAGCTCAAGCAGTCCGGTGAACGCTGGGACTGGGTGATTGGCAGAATGCCCGCAGTCCACAAAGTCCTCTTTCTCGGCAACAGCATCACCAAGCACGGCCCGAAGGCTGACATCGACTGGTCGGGAAACTGGGGCATGGCGGCGAGTGCGGAGTCGAAAGACTACGTGCATCTCGCCACCAAGGCGATCACCAAGAAATCCGGTGCCGCACCCGAGGTGATGGTGAAAAACATCGCGGACTTCGAGCGGGCGTATGCAGGCTATGACTTCGCCGCGAAGCAGAAGGAGGCTGTCGATTTTCACGCCGATCTGGTCATCCTCGCTATCGGCGAAAACGTGCCCGGTTTGAAGACGCCCGAAGACAAGGCGAAGCTCCAAGATGCTGTCACAAAACTACTGACCACGCTGAAGGGCGATCGCAAGCCCACGATCCTCGTGCGCAGTTGCTTCTGGGCGAATGCGGCCAAGGACGAGGCGCTGAAGCAGGCCTGTGATGCGGTCGGCGGCACTTACGTCAACATCAGCGCTCTAAGCAAAGACGAAAACAACTACGCCCGCTCCGAGCGTCCCTTCAAACACGCCGGTGTGGCGAATCATCCGGGAGATCGAGGCATGGAGGCGATTGCGACGGCGCTCATCCAAAAGTTGAACGAAGTTGTCCCTGAAAAAGGGCGGTGACTTTTTTTGTGCTGGTCGTCCGCCCTCGTTAGATGTTACAAGCACGGAATCGTTCCCATGCGCTACACCGATTTTAGAGACTCCATTCGAGATGAACTGGCATGCCATGGTGACGGACTGACCTGGGTGGAGTTGAAGACGCGTTTGCGCCTGCCGTATGAGCGCCCCTGCCCCACATGGGTGAAGGAGCTCGAACGCGAGATCGGCCTGAGTCGCGTCAAAGGGGCCGGCAGAGCCCAAGTCTGGCGTCTTGATGCGCCGCGTGTTGTTAGGGCGACATAACGCTCTGTTGAGTCAGGCCGCGTTTCTTCGGCAAGTTCCGATACCTTTAGGAATCACCATTTGCCACGGCACTTGGACCTTTTAGCGTGGCGAACCTATGAGCGATCCCCAACCTGGTTCCGAGAGCATCGAAACATCCTTCGCGCCCTTCCGCCAACGAATGCAGGCCGCAGGCCTGAGCGAATCCGCCATCCGCGCGTTTCGTGGCAGCTACGCCGCATTGCTGGCAGGCGAGACGGGCATGATCCCTGAGGACACGATCAAACCGGCACAGGATCTGCCGCTGGCGGATGAACTCACGGCACCCGATGCCGGACGTGCATCGGATTTGCTCAAACAAACCGTGCTCATCAAGCTCAACGGCGGGCTCGGCACCGGCATGGGATTGGAAAAGGCGAAGTCCCTGCTGCCGGTGCGCGGCGAGGACACGTTTCTGGATTTGATCGCCAAACAGGTGCTGCGTCTTCGCTCGCAAACCGGTGGCGAGGTGCCGCAGTTCATGCTGATGAACAGCTTCAGCACTTCGTCCGACACCGCCGCTCATCTCGATGCACGGTTTCCGCAGCTCGGCGGTCGCGAAGCCTGGGAGCTGATGCAAAACAAGGTGCCCAAGGTGCTGGCAGACTCGTTGCAGCCTGCAACCTGGGAAGCCAATCCCGAACAAGAGTGGTGTCCGCCCGGCCATGGCGACATCTACGCCTGCCTCGCTGGTTCCGGCTGGCTGGACCGCCTGCTCACCAGCGGCGTGCGCTACGCCTTTGTGTCGAATTCCGACAATCTCGGCGCCACGCTCGACCCGGCCATTCTCGCCTGGTTCGCCAACAGCGGCATGCCGTTCGTCATGGAAGTCACCCGCCGCACCGAGTCGGACAAAAAAGGCGGCCACCTCGCGGTGCGCCTGCGCGACGGGCGGTTCCTCCTGCGCGAATCCGCCCAGTGCATCAAGGCGGACGAGCAGCACTTCCAAAGCATCGACACGCACCGCTACTTCAACACGAACAACCTCTGGATCGACCTGCGTGCGCTCAAAGCCGCGCTGGAGGCCAATGATGGCCTCATTCCGCTGCCGCCGATCATGAACAAGAAGACGCTCGATCCGCGCGACGCCAGCTCACCTGCGGTCATTCAGTTGGAGACCGCCATGGGGGCTGCCATCGAGTGTTTTGAAGGTGCGGGCGCCATCGAGGTTTCACGCCTGCGCTTTGCACCCGTGAAGACCACCAGCGATCTGCTGGCAGTGCGCTCAGACGCCTATGAACTGACAGACGATTTCTGCCTGCGCCTGCATCCCGGCCGCAACGGCCAGCCACCGCACCTCCATCTCGATCAGAAGCTCTGCAAGCTGGTGGACGGCCTGGAGCAGAATTTTCCGAACACTCCCAGCCTTCTGCACTGCCGCAGCCTGCTCATTCATGGCCCCGTGGAATGCGGTCCCAGCGTCATTTTTCAAGGCGATGCCGTGATCCACAATCACACCGGCATCCCCGTAAAATTGGAGCCAGGCATCCACGAAGGGCAGATGACCGTGGGCTGAGGCAGGCCCAGATTCATCGCCGGGCGCATTTTTGCCAATTTTCGCGTCTAAAGTTGGTCTCCGAGAGACTTATACTCTCGAATGAACCGACCTCGATTTTCCCATGCTCTGATTCTGCTCGCCGGCCTCTCGGCTGGCACGACGTTTGCCGCCGATGACGACGCCCAGCGTTCGGCGGTGAAGTTTTTCGAGAACGAGGTGCGGCCGATCCTGGTGAAGCGCTGTTTTGACTGCCACAGCAAGACGAAGCAGAAGGGCGGCCTGCGCGTGGATCACATCGGCTTTCTGAAAAGCGGCGGGGACACCGGGCCGGCCTTGGTTCCCGGCCACCCGGAGAAGTCGGCGCTCATGGAGGCGATCCATTATGCGGATGAAGACTTCCAGATGCCGCCGAAGAACAATGGCGGCAAGATGCCTGACGCAGAGATCGCCGTGCTGGAGAAATGGATCAAAATCGGCGCCCCATGGCCGGAGGACGCCGCCAACAAAGTCGTGGTGACCGAGGGCGGCTTCACCGAGGCGCAGCGGAACTACTGGTTCTTCCAGCCGGTGAAAAAGATCACGCCGCCGAAGGTGAAGAGCGACTGGGTGCGCAATGACATCGACCGCTTCATCGTGGCGAAGCAGGCGGAGATGAAGCTCGATCCGGCACCCGAGGCCGACCGCCATGAGCTGGTGCGCCGTGTTTACTTTGACCTTCACGGCCTGCCGCCGACGAAGGAGCAGATCGACGCCTTTGTGAACGACAAGGATCCGCGTGCCTACGAGAAGCTGGTCGATGAACTGCTTGCCAGCCCGCGCTACGGTGAGCGCTGGGCGCAGCACTGGCTGGACCTCGTGCGCTATGCGGAGAGCGACGGTTACAATGCGGATGCGTATCGCCCGTCGGCGTGGCCCTATCGCGACTACGTCATCAAGTCGCTCAACGACGACAAGCCGTATGACCAGTTCGTGCGCGAGCAGCTCGCGGGCGACGAGATCGCGCCGGATGATCCCGATGTGCTCATCGCCACCGCCTTCCTGCGCCATCCGGTGTATGAATGGAACCAACGCGATGCCCGCGGCCAGTGGGACATCATTCTCACCGACATGACGGACACCACGGGCGAGCTCTTCCTCGGCCTGAGCATGGGCTGTGCGCACTGCCACAATCACAAGTTCGATCCCATCCTGCAGAAGGACTACTACCGTCTGCGCGCCTTCCTGGCGCCGGTGAAGTGGCGCGACGACCTCACGCTCTCGACCCCGGCGGAGAAGAAGGCGTTTGATGAGCAGCAGGCGAAATGGGAGGCCGCCACGGCTGAGATCCGCGCCAAGATGGACACGCTGACGAAGCCGTTGCTCGAACCGAAAGTCGAACGTGCGCTCACCCGCTTCACCGAAGATCTGCAAGCCATGGTCCGCAAACCGAAGCCGGAACGCGACGCCCTGGAAGACCAGCTCGCGGGCCTCGTCGAACGCCAGATGACGCACGAACGCACGACCTTTGACCCGTTGAAGAGCCTCAAGACGGACGAGGCCAAGGCTGAGTACAAAGCGCTGGAGGAGGAGCTCAAGAAATTCGACAACCTCAAGCCCAAGCCGCTGATGGAAGCCTTCGTCGCGACCGATGCAGGAACAAAGGCGCCTGCGGTGGCGATCAAGACGCGCAAAGGAGAGCAGGAGATCGCGCCGGGCTTCCTCTCGATCATCGATCCGAAGGAACCGGTGATCAAGCCCACCAAGAACTCCACCGGCCGTCGCACCGCGCTGGCGAACTGGATCACACGTCCGGACAACCAGCTCTCGACACGCGTCATCGTGAACCGCGTGTGGCAGTATCACTTCGGCCGCGGCATCGTCGGCACTTCGAGCGATTTCGGGAAGCTGGGCGAAGCTCCGACGCATCCCGAGCTGCTCGATTTCCTCACGAACAAGTTCGTGGCGAACGGCTGGCATTTGAAGCCGCTGCATCGTGAGATCATGCTTTCGGCGGCCTATCGTCAGACCGCGCGTCGCGAGCCGACGAACGAGATCGCGAAGATCGATCCGTCCAATCTCTACCTGTGGCGCTTCAATCCGCGTCGTCTCGATGCCGAGCAGATTCGCGACGCCCTGCTGGCCGCGAGTGGCGAAATCGATCCGAAGTCGAACGGTGCCGGCGAAGACGCCAACGGCACGCGTCGCTCGATTTACACGATCAAAAAGCGCAACAAGCCCAACGAACTGCTGAGCGCGCTCGATGCGCCCGCCGGTTTCTCCAGCACCGCCGAACGCCTCAGCACCACCACGCCGACGCAGGCGCTGCAGTTGCTCAACGGCGACTGGCTGCTGGCCCGTTCACGCCGACTGGCCGAACGCGTGCATGACATCGACGATGCCTGGCTCGCCGTGCTTGGCCGTCCGCCCTCGAAGAGCGAACGTGAAACGGCGGAGGCCTTTTTGAAAAAACGCGCAGGCACATCAACCGCTCCGACGCCGGAAAAAAGCGAAGCAGGCGAAAACGGCACCGGATTCAAAGAGAACTCGCCGCATGAGCGCCTCGTCGTGCAAAGCGGGGAGAAGGAGGGTGACGAGTTCACGGTCGAGGCCATCGCCAGCCTCAACAGCATCGACGTGAACGCCTCC